>CAYOPA010000252.1:0-5652 GCA_964405625.1 uncultured Bryobacterales bacterium | reverse complement strand
GGCCGACGTTGCACGCTCCTTTGGCTGAAATAGAAACCGACAGTCCGCTACTCACGAGCAGCGTGACGCTCGACGACGTGGAGCGGGAGCACATCATCCGGGTTTTGCGTGAGACCGACGGCGTGGTCAGCCGGGCCGCGAAAAGGCTGGACGTGCCGCGCACCACGCTCAACGCCATGATGAAGAGGCTCGGGATTACCCGCAAGGATTTCTGACCGCCCTTGGTCGCCTGACCGCGCCGCGCCAGTGGCGGCCGCGGACCCCGCTTACAGCTCGCCGCCGTCGGTAGAGACCCTCGGCCCGTCTGACGCCGGATGTTTCGCCGCCCGCGATTCCGTCTATCTTCAATCCTCCCTTCGCCGATCGCCTGCTCGCTCGCTGAGCCTCGGCCGGCTCAATAGGCGCCATGGCAACCGCCGCCTGCCGGTCAGTCAGGGGGCCAACCACGATGGCGTGGTGCGTGCAGCAGTAGTGGTGTCTCTCCCAGGCCGCCTGGCGGTAAACGGGGCGACCAAAGAGGATTGCAATGAAACTACTACTTCTAGCCGCTATGGCCCTGGCGCCAGTGGCGGCCCAAGATACCGAGCCAGTCCAGCGCCTTCAGGAGGCCGCGGCTGTTTTCTCGGAGATCATGGCGACGACGGATACGAATATCCCGCAAGACCTGCTCGCCAAGTCGCACTGCATCGTGATCGTACCCGGCCTCAAGACGGCCGCGTTCATCTTTGGCGCGAAATACGGCAAGGGCTATCTGTCCTGTCGCAGCGACAACCGAGCCGGCTGGTCGGCGCCGGGAACCGTACGCATTGAGGGCGGCAGCGCCGGGTTCCAGATCGGAGGTTCGTCGACGGACCTGATCATGCTGGTGATGAGCGAGCGCGGCGCCGACAAGCTGCTCTCCTCCAAGTTCACATTGGGCGTGGAAGGATCGGTCGCGGCGGGTCCGGTGGGACGAACCGCGACAGCCCAGACCGATGCGCAGATGAAGGCCGACATCCTGTCGTGGTCTCGCTCGCAGGGCCTGTTCGCCGGTGTCGCGCTACAAGGGGCGACCCTGCGGCAGGACCTTGACGACAACGCCACGCTCTACGGCAAGAAGCTGGAGAACCGCGAGATCGTGACCGCCAATATAGCCGCCCCCCAGGCGGCCGAGGAACTGCTCGTCCTGCTTAATAAGCACTCGGCGAGAGAAGGCGACAACCTCACGGAGGCGCGCCACCCCATTCATGAGACAAAGACGAGCCCGATGGGCTCGACGCAGAGGGCCAAGGCGCTGAGCCGCGGGGACATCCGCAAGGCGCAAGAGAGCCTGAACGCGAAAGGTTTCGACGTCGGCCCGGCTGACGGTCGGATCGGCCCGCGCACCCGCGCTGGGATTCGCAAGTTCCAGGCCTCGGAAAATATGCCCGTCAACGGGCTCCTGGACGACCAAACCGCGGGCAAATTGGGAGTCGGGCCGGAATCGGCCGGCGGCTAAATCACAGCGCCGCAACGAGAAACAACAGATTGATTCAACAAAGGATTGGGTGGAACTATGAGATCAGTAAAGATAATCGGCGCGGCCCTGGCGCTAACGGGGCTGCTGTTGGCGCAGACGCCTGGGACGCAAGATGCGGTCATGCAGTTGGAGACCACGCCCGTGTTCCGAGTGAGCTCTGTCTCGCGCACGGCCAAGGCCGTCAGCTATCGGCATCGCAGCGGCGCCACCAAGGTGGACTTTGAGGGAACGGCCTTGATGCCCAACGCCCAAGGCGAAGCCAAGGTGCGGAGCAAGAAGGGATACCTCGAAATTGAGGCCAAATTCAACGACCTCAAGCCCGCCGCGGGTACGGGTGGCGCTGAGTACTTGACCTACGTTCTGTGGGCCATCAGCCCGGAGGGACGCACGGTCAACCTGGGCGAGGTCGTCCTCAACGGCGGCAAGAGCAAGCTGAGTGTGACGACCGACCTGCAGGCGTTCGGCCTGATGGTCACCGCCGAGCCCTACTTCTCCGTGACGCGGCCCAGCGACCTGATGGTCCTGCAAAGCGTGGTGCGCGACGACACCGTGGGCAAGGTGGAGGCGATCGACGCCAAGTTTGAGCTGCTGCAAGTCGGGCAGTACAAGCAGTTGGCGAACCCGCTGGAGCTGAAGCTGGATCGCAAGATCCCGCTCGAGCTCTACCAGGCGCGCAACGCCGTCCAGATCGCACGCGCGAGCGGCGCGGATCGTTTCGCTTCCGAGAGCTACCAGAAAGCCGAAGTCAGCCTGCGGCGGGCCGAGGCGTACCAAGCGCGTAAGGCCGGGAAAAAGCCGGTTGCGATGACAGCGCGCGAAGCCGTGCAAGCAGCGGAAGATTCCCGGATAATTGCCATGCAGCGTCAAGAAGAAGCGAGCCTGGCGAACGAGCGCGAAGCGGCGGCGGCTCGCGAGCTGCGCGCTAGGGACGAGACCGAGCGCGTGAGCCGAGAAGCGGCGGCGGCGGAGCTGAGGGCTCGGAATGAAGCCGACCGCGTGAGGTCCCAGACCGACGCCCGGCTTGCGGCCGACCAAGACGCGGCGGCGCGCCTGAAGCGCCAGAACGAGGCGCAACGCGCTGATAATCAAGTCGAAGCGGAACGCCTGAAGCGGCAGAACGAAGCGGCGACGGCCGCGGCGCGAACGGAAGCCGACCGCCTGAAGGCCCAAAACGACGCCCGGTATGCGGCCGACCAAGAAACGGCGGCTCGGCTGAAGCGTGAGAACGAGGCGCGGCGCGCTGATGATCGGGTCGAAGCTGATCGCCTGCAGCGTCAAAACGAGGCGGAAGCCGCGGCCGCGCGAATGGAGGCCGACCGGCTGAAGGCGGACAACGCCGAGCAGCGGGCCGCCGTCCAGGCCGGCATCGAGCGCGAAGCCGCGGGCAGGGCCCAATCCGAGGCCGACAAGGCCGTCCTGCGGGCGGAGCTGTTGCAGCAGTTCAATTCGATTCTCGAAACCCGTGATTCGGCGCGTGGCCTGATCGTGAACATGTCCGATGTGCTATTTGACTCAGCCCAGTACGCGTTGCGGCCGGCCGCGCGTGAGAAGCTGGCAAAGGTAGCCGGCGTGGTCTCGGGACACGCCGGGCTGCAACTGGCGGTGGAAGGCCATACAGACAGTCAGGGCGGCGACGCCTATAATCAGCAACTGTCGGAGCAACGCGGCTCAGCGGTGCGCGACTACCTGATTGAGCAGGGCATGGCGGCTGACTCGATCAGCAGCCAAGGCTTCGGGAAGGGCCGGCCGGTCGCTTCGAACGAGACCGGCGCCGGCCGGCAGGAGAACCGCCGCGTGGAGATCGTCGTTTCCGGCGAGATCATTGGCGGCGGGATCGAGACGCCTACCGCCGCCGCTCGATAGCTCATTCGATGTCGAGTCGATCTGGGCCTCTTCGCGGTGATGACGCGGGGAGGCCTCTTTGCGGCGGAGTCCAGGGAGCGGAGATTTGGAGATGCGAGTCAAAGCGATGCGGCATCGGACCGGCGCCGGAGGGGTGATCTGTTGGGCGTGACGTGGCCCAGGGGCATGTCGTTTGCGTTGGCGCTTTCCGTGACGATCGTGGCTGCGTCGTCCGCATCGGGCCAGACGCGGGCGGGATCGCCCTCGGCTGAAGCCATTGCCGCGTCTATGAAAAAAGCGCGGGTGGCGAATCGGGCTAGGCTTCGACCATATGTGGTCACGCGCGTCTACAAGTTGTTCGGGGACGACGGCTCGGACGAGAAGTCGGAGGTGACCGCCGACGTGACGTTCACGCCTCCGCACCTGAAGCAGTACGCGATTGTGGAGAGCACGGGAAGCAGTCTGGGCCTGAAGATCGTTCGCAAAATGCTGGATGGCGAAACACAGATTGTCCGAGACTTTGGCGCGACCGATCTATCCTTGGCCAACTATCAGTTTCGTTTGCTCGGCGAGGAGCCCTTGGCCGGTCGGCGCTGCTTCATTGTCGAGCTGTCGCCGCGGCGCAAGGAAAAGAAGCTGCTGCGCGGGAATATGTGGATCGACGCGGACACCTATCTCCTCCGCCGAGTGGAGGCCGAGCCCGCGAAAGACCCCTCCTTCTGGCTTACGGACGTGCGCCTGGAGCTCGTCTACGGCGACGTGGAAGGGATGTGGCTGCAAGTCTCGTCACAGTTCACCACGAACGTGAGGATCTTCGGGCGGTACACGATCGTCTCGCGCGACGTCAGCTATCAAACCGCGGATCGCGCGGGCGCTGAGGTAGAAAGGGCGAATGCGTCCCTCGGAGGGCAAAAGTATGGGCGATAAAAACCAGAAAGAGAAAGACAAGAAGGATAAGCGAAAGGTCGCTTCGGCCAAGGCCAAAAACAAAGCCGCCGAGGTTGCCGCTAAAGAGCAGGCCGACAAGAGGGGGAAATAGCACCTTGGGCTATCCGCTTTTGGTAAGGCACAGTGAATGAAATTTATGGTGAGCGCCCAAGCATCGCCGACGGAGAACCCCTGCGGTTCGCGACGCAGAGGCGCGCCCGGAAACGGGCGCGCTAGATGAGTCGAATCCTAGCCACATTACACTTCCCCGCGGGGAGAAGCTCCAGCGCGATCAAGGCGCTTCGGCAGCGGGGATATCCGCACGCGGCGGTGGTCAGCCGGTCCGATGCCGGTGAGCCGCGGGTTTGGTCCGTCGGCCCGACGAGGCTGCAGTCGGCGCTGATCACCCTCGCAGTGTCGTTGGCCATATTTGCGGCTCTGGCGTCGGTGTGGCCGGCGCCGGACGGCCGGTTTCAACTTCCCGCCCTGGCGGCGGTCTGCCTCGGCGTACTGCTGTGGGGCGTCCTGCGCGTGCGCTTCCCCCGGCTGGACGGCGGGTTGACAAAGGAAGTGGGCAAATGGCTGACGCCCGGCGAGAGCTGCCTGCTCGTCGAGTCGCCCCGCGGCGGCGAGCGCGAGCTCGAAGCCCTGCTCCATCAACTGAGCCGATCGCGCGTCTTCGCCGCGGATCTGCTGCGGCGAGGAAAGGGGCCGGTCGCGGAGCGCGGCGAGCGGAGCGCGCTCCCCGCCCAGGGGCTTGCAAAAGCGGTCGCCGACCTCGCCGCCGGTCACCGCCTGCTCTCGCCTAAGTCGAAAGGGCAACGGCTGCGGCACCGTCTGAATCTAGCCGCTGAGCGACATGAGCGCACACGAGTGGCGCTGGCGGACGCCGTCCGGCGCAGTCCCGCGGAGTCGGACGTTGTGGATTGGCTCCTCGACAACGGGCACATCGTCCGCTCCCACGCAGCGGACATCCGCCGCAACCTGCCCGCTACGTACTACCGCTTTCTGCCGACAGTGGAGGAGGACGACGAGGCGCTGCTCCGCGTCTACGCGCTTGCTCGTCAGTTGGTCGCGAGCACCGACGGTCGGGTGACCGTGGATTCCGTCACCCGCGGTCTCGACGCCTACCAAGAGAAAGCCCCGCTGCTGATCGCCGAGCTCTGGGTGTTTCCGCTGATGGTTCGCATGGTCCTGGTGGAATCGATCTCCGTGCTGGCGGAGCGGGTCCTACGGTGCCACCGACTGCTGGAGGACGCCGACTTTCTGGCGGACCGACAGTTGGCCTCGGCCAGGATCGACGGTGCGAACACCGCGCAGATGGTTGCGTTCGTCATCTTCCCGATGCTGAGGGCGGCGTTGGTAACGGCGGCGCTGTTCACCTT
>CAYOPA010000251.1:0-8072 GCA_964405625.1 uncultured Bryobacterales bacterium | reverse complement strand
AATCACCCCTTGGCCCCCAAGGAGGCCGTTATTGCTGTATCCAAATCTCCTCCTCACTTGACAAACACCTCTCATGGATGTCCGACCTTCTTCCACACTCCTCTCAACCTACCCCGTCTCCAACTCACTAGCCCAAGCCCGGTTCTGGTTGTACCACTCCACCGTCCGCCGAATCCCTTCCACATGCAGCGTCTCCGGCGACCAACCAAGCAGCCGCTTCGCCTTGGAGATATCCGCCCACGTCCGCAACACGTCCGCCTTGTGCAGCGGCGTATATTCAATCCGAGCCGATTTACCCACCAGCTCTTCCACCAGCTTCAATGCGTCCCGCAAAACGACCGGCTCATCCGAGCCCAGGTTAATCACTTCGTAGCCCAGCGGCTTCAACCCTGCCACCGTCCCTCTGGCGATATCATCCACGTAAGTAAAGTCGCGCGATTGCCCGCCGTCGCCGTAGATTAAAACCGGCTTGTCCTCGCTTACCCACTGCACAAAGCGAAACAGGCTCATATCCGGTCGGCCGGCGGGACCATAGACCGTGAAGTACCGAAACACCGTCACATCAATCCCAAACAGGTGATGGTAGGTGTAGCACATCGCCTCGGCGGCCTTCTTGCTGGCCGCATACGGCGACAGCGGCCGGTTGGTATCCGAGTCCTCCGCGTACGGAATCGGATTATGCTGCCCATACAGGCTCGACGTCGAAGCCAGCACGAACTTGCCCACCCCATGGTCCTTGCAAAGCTCCAGCAGATTCAAAGTGGCCGTGGCATTGGTCTCCATGTAAATCCATGGATTCTCCACGCTCTGCCGCACACCGGCTCGCGCCGCCAGGTTCACCACGCCGTCAAACGGACCGTGCTCTTGAAAGATGCGCGCCAGCGTCTCACGGTCCGATAGATCCATCTGCTCAAAGCGAAACCCGTCCCGCCCCTTGAGCTGCTCCAGGCGCCAATGCTTTAGCCTCGGATCATAGGCGTCGTTCAAATTATCGACGCCCGTCACCTCGTCGCCCCGGTCGAGCAGAATATGCGTCACGCGCGATGCAATAAATCCCGCCGCGCCGGTTACCAAATATCGGGCCATAAGTTTTCCCTTTTCGCTTGTAGCTCGCCCGGCTCACGCCCGGGGCTATTTTCCACCAAGCGTCTCGGACGCATATTCATGAGGCGGGACCTTACAGCCTCACAATCTTCTCATCGGTGAAGTCCCGCAAGGCGTTGCGCGAGTCCACCACCAACTTCGAGCGTTCCACCAAATCCTTGTAGTCCACGGAGCGATGGTCCGTCACGATCACCACGCAATCCGCCGCCTCGCAGCTCGCCTCCAGCGGCGAAGCCTCCATCAATCCCGACTCAAGCTGTAAGCTCGGCACGTAGGCATCGCTATACGTCACCGTCGCGCCCAGCCGCTGCAACAAGCCGATAATGTCCAGCGCCGGCGACTCGCGCATGTCCGACACATCTCGCTTGTAAGCCACCCCTGCCACATGAACGTGCGAGCCGTTCACGGCCTTCCGGTTCTGGTTCAACGCCGCCTGCACCTTGTTCACCACGAAGTGCGGCATCGATCCGTTGATTTCCGACGCCAGTTGGATAAAACGCGGCTCGTAGCCGATCTGCTTGATCTTCCACGACAGGTAGTGCGGGTCCACCGGGATGCAATGCCCGCCCAACCCCGGCCCCGGATAGAACGGCATGAACCCGAACGGCTTCGTCGCCGCCGCGTCGATGACTTCCCACACGTTCACGCCCATGTGGTCGCACATGATCGCCATCTCGTTGGCCAGCCCGATGTTGATCATGCGGAAGGTGTTCTCGAGCAGCTTCACCATCTCCGCCACGCGCGGCGTGCTCACCGGCACGACCGAATCCATCACCTTCCCGTAGTACGCGCAACCAAGCTCCGTGCAAGCCGGCGTCACGCCGCCGATCACCTTCGGGATCTGCCGCGTGCCGTAGCGCTCGTTGCCCGGGTCCACCCGTTCGGGCGAGAAGCACAGGAAGAAATCCTCGCCCACTCGCATCCCCGAGCGCTCCAGCGCCGGCAATATCGCCTCTTCGGTTGTTCCCGGATAGGTGGTCGATTCCAGAATCACCAGCGTCCCCGGCTGCATGTGCGTCGCCAATGTTTCGGCCGAATCCATCACGTAGCTCAGGTCCGGGTCGCGCGTCTTGCGCAGCGGCGTCGGCACGCAAATGCTGATCGCGTTGCAGGCCGACAGCCTTGACTCATCGAGCGTGGCCTTCAGCCGCCCGCCGTCCGCCAGCGTCTTGAACAGCGCCTGGTCCACGTCGGGGATGTAGCACTCCCCGCGCTCGATCGCGCTCACCTTGTCGGCGGCGCGGTCCAGCCCGATCACGGCGAACCCGGCCCGGCCCAGCTCCACCGCCAACGGCAAGCCCACATACCCCAGGCCCATCACGCCGGCCAGCAGCGAGGAATTTTCGATCCGGGCCCGTAGGCGCTCACTATGGGACCCGCCGGAGACATTTTCCATGGACATAACGATAGTTTCGACAACCTTCGAGTCGATCCTCCCATCGTACCCCAGCCTCGGGACCGCTCGGCCTCCGGGGAGCGCCCGTGTGCGTGCGTCTATAATGAGCGGTTATGATCGACGATCCGGCGGTGAAGCAGGACAAGCTGTTCGCCCTTCTTGAAGAGATGGGCGAGGTGATCGTCGCCTTTTCCGGCGGCACGGATTCGGCCTACCTCGCTTGGGCCGCCAACCAGGTCTTGGGCCCCAAGGCGGTCGCCATCACCGCCGACTCAGCCTCCATCCCGCGCTCCCACAAGCGCGACGCCGAAGAGTTCGTCCGCCGCTTCGGCATCCGCCACCACTACGTCGAAACCCACGAGCTCGACAACCCCGACTACGTTCGCAACGACTCCAACCGCTGCTTCCACTGCAAGGACGAGCTCTTTACCCGCCTGGAGCAGGAAGGCGGCCGGCTCGGAGTCAAGACCATCGTCTACGGCGTCAATCTCGACGACACCGGCGACTTCCGCCCCGGCCACCGCGCCGCGCAAGCGCACGAAGTCCGCGCCCCTCTGCTGGAAGCCCGCCTGCGCAAGTCCGAGATCCGCGAGCTCTCCCGCCGCGAAGGCCTGCCGACCTGGGACCGCCCCGCCGCGGCCTGCCTAAGCTCGCGCATCCCTTACGGCGCCGCGGTCACGCCGGAGCGCCTCCGCCAGATTGAGCTCGGCGAGGAAGCTCTCAAGGAACTCGGCTTCGCCGTCTACCGCGTGCGCTACCACGGCGAGCTCGCCCGCATCGAAATCGGTCGCGACGAGCTGCACCGCGCCCTCGACCCCGCCATGGCCGAACGCTTCTCAAAAATCTTCAAGAACCTCGGTTTCAAGTACGTTACACTAGACCTCGACGGGTACCGTCAGGGCTCCCTCAACGAAGCGTTGCCGGCCGCGACGCGGGCCTCCGCGTTCCCGATATTGGCCTCGTAAATGCGCTGGACATTATGGTCCCGTATTTGCTACGGCGATCGTCTAGAACCCCCAAAAACAAAGCGTTCCAGCATTGCTTTTGTTTGAAAAATCGCTTGCTTGACGGTTTCAAAGCCGTGTTATACTAGCGCCTGTCGCCGCAAGGGCGACCTCGTTCGGCCGGGCTTGTGGAGAAGCCCCCGAGCGGGTACGAGAAGCAGGACTCGGTCCGGCGGCGCCCCGCGGGTCCGGAAGACCGATACGGACGAAAATTTCGGCCCTCCCAAGCGTTCCGCGCTGGAGGGTCCACGGAGGTTATTGACTCAAAGCCATGCAGCAGATCTGGCGACGCATCCGAACCAAGCTTGAATCCGACGCCCCCCGGGACGCCTTTGAAAACTGGCTCGAGCCCATCGAAAGTGAGGAGCTCGACGGACAGGGGGTGCTTCAGCTCATCGCCCCCAATTCAAGCGTCAAGGAGCTGCTCGAAGCCGAGTACAAGCCCAAGATCATGGAGGCCGCCGTAGCCGTGGGCGTGCAGGTCCGCGACGTGGCGTTCCTGACGCGGCCCAGCGCTCTGCGCTCGGAGTCGGCGGGCGCCGCCGCCGGGCCCATTCAGCACGCCTTTGACTTCAAGGGCCGCGGCGAAGCCCAGTTCCGGCCCAAATACGGCTTTGATAGCTTCGTCGTCGGCTCCTGCAACGAGTTTGCCCACGCCGCCGCCCAGGCCGTGGCCGCCAACCCCGCCAAGGCCTACAATCCGCTCTATATCTACGGCAGCGTCGGGATGGGCAAAACGCACTTGATGCACGCCATCGGACGGCGGCTGGAAGAGAATTTTCCCGGCATGCGCGTCGTCTACGTCTCCAGCGAAGACTTCATGAACGACATGATCTCCTCGCTGCGCTACGACCGCATGAGCTCCTTCCATGAGCGCTTTCGCTCCGCCGACGCTCTGCTCGTCGACGACATCCAGATCCTCGGCTCCCGCGAGCGCACCCAGGAAGAGTTCTTTCACACTTTCAACACCTTGCACAGCCTCGACAAGCAGATCGTGCTCTCCAGCGACCTGCCCCCCAAGCAGGTTCCGGGCCTGGTTGATCGCCTCCGCTCGCGCTTCGCCTGGGGCTTGATGGCCGACATTCAGCCGCCGGACCTGGAAACGAAGATGGCCATCCTCGACCGCAAAGCCGAGGAAGCCGGGTTCCTTCTGCCCGATTCCGTGCGCGGCGTGCTCGCCACCCACCTGCGCTCCAACATCCGCGAGCTCGAGGGCGTCCTCATCCGCCTGATGGCGATGTCCTCTGTCTCCCGCTCGGAGATCACCACCGCCATGGCCCGTCAGGCTCTGCGCTCGGTCGCCTCCGACAATCAGGACCGGCCCACCCTCGGCGCTATCCAGAAGGCCGTGGCCGACGAGTTCCAGCTCAAGCCCCACCAGCTCACCGAAAAGTGCAACGCCAAGGCCATCGCCTTTCCGCGCCAGGTCGCCATGTACCTGTGCAAGGAGATCCTCGGCATGTCCTACCCCGAGATCGGCAAGTCCTTCGGCGGCAAGCACCACTCCACCGCCATCCACGCCGTCAGCAAGATCGACAAGCAGCGCCGCGACGACGAATCGCTCGACAACCTGATCCACAAGCTAACTAATAGATTTAATTAGGTATAATGAGGTTTTCGACAGTGGGCGCTGAGGATCGCCTGTGGATCTGGAGAGCGGCGGCGGCGATCCGCGGCCGAGCAGTGGTTTTGACCGGAAATATCCACAGGCTCTCAGAGCCGGAAGTCGCTGGAAACATTCATGTTCACCGGGTTTTCCACATTTCCGCAGGCCCTAGGAATCCGACTTTAAGGTCTTATTGAATCTCTCTACCGCCTTCGAGGAAGAGCGCGGCAGGTACGTCCCGACAGAGGAGTCACAAGGAAGCGAGCCGATGGAAATCACCGTCAAGAGTTCCGACCTGGTCAAAGAGCTGGGCCTCAGCCAGGGCGTGGTGGAAAAAAAGACCACCATCCCGGTGCTGTCAAACGTGCTCATTGAGGCGCAAGACGGCCGGCTGATGCTGTCCGCCACCGACCTCGAGCTGTCGATCCAGGTCTCCTGCCCGGCCAACGTCGTCAAGACCGGCTCCACCACCGTTCCGGCCAAGAAGCTGCTCGACTACGTCCGGCTGCTGCCCGACGCCGAGCTCTCGCTCAAGGTCGGAGACAACCACTCGGCGTCGATCGTCTGTGGCCGCTCGCGCACCCGCATCGGCGGCATGTCGCGCGACAACTTCCCCGAGATGCCGAAGATGCCGGCCGCGTTGACCCGGATTCCCGGCAAGGTTCTGGTCACCTCGATCGCCAAGACGATCTTCGCCGTCGCCAACGAGGAGTCCCGCTACACTTTGATCGGCGCCTTGATGGTCCTGCGCGAGGACGGCCTCACCATGGTCGCCACCGACGGCCATCGGCTGGCCTACATCCGCACCCCGCTCGAGCTCGAAGGCGTCAGCGGCGAGATCCGCGGCCTCATCCCCAAGAAGGCGATGGCCGAGCTGCTCAAGCTCGCCGCCGACGGAGGCGAGTCGATGGTCGTCGACTTCGCCACCGACGAGAACCACCTCTTCTTCCAGTGCGGCCACCGGCTGCTCGTCACCCGCAAGCTGACCGGCCAGTTCCCGGACTACGAGCGCGTCCTGCCCAAGGACAAAGGCTTGGCGGTGCCGCTTAACCGCGACGAGGCGACAGCCGCCATGCGGCGCGTGGCTCAGTTCGCTGACGATCGCTCCCGCGCCGTCCGCTTCGAGCTCGCCGAAGGCGAGCTCAGGCTCTCGGCTTCCGGCTCCGACGCCGGCGAGAGCGAGGAAACCATCCCGGCGGAAACCGGCGATAAGCGCATGAAGGTCGGCTTCAACGCGCAGTACGTGCTCGACTTCCTCGGCGTCGCCGAGACGGACACGGTCGAGCTCCAGTTCAAGGACGAGGAAAGCGCCGGACAAATGCAGTTGGCGGGCCGCGACGACTACGAATACCGGTATGTCGTCATGCCCATGAGGATCTGACGAAGGAACGCATGGCGGATACGCAAACCACAGGATTATACGACGAACGTAGTATTCGGGTGCTCGAAGGCCGTGAGGGCGTTCGCAAGCGCCCCGCGATGTACATCGGCTCCACCGGCGAGATGGGTCTGCACCACCTCGTCTACGAGGTCGTCGACAACTCCGTCGACGAGCATCTGGCCGGATACGCCAAAAACATCGACGTCACCGTCCACATCGACAACTCGATTACCGTGATCGATGACGGACGCGGCATCCCGGTGAAGCTCCACGAGCAGGAGGGCGTCTCGGCGGCCGAGGTCGTCATGACCAAGCTCCACGCCGGCGGCAAGTTCGACGCCAACTCCTACAAGGTCTCCGGCGGCCTGCACGGCGTCGGCGTGAGCTGCGTCAACTTCCTCTCCGAGCTGCTGGAGCTTGAGATCTGGCGCGACGGCGCCACCTGGCAGCAGACCTACAGGAAAGGACTGCCGCAAGGGCCTCTGGAGCAGACCGGGAAATGCGGTCGCAAGACCGGCACCAAGGTCACCTTCCGGCCCGACCCGGAGATCTTTACCGTCAGCGCCTTCAAGCATGACCTGCTCTCCACGCGGCTGCGCGAGATGGCGTTTCTCAACGCCGGCCTGCGCATGACGCTCAAGGACGAGCGGGAAGAGCGCGAAGTTCAGGTCTTTCACTTCGAAGGCGGCATCGCCGAGTTCGTCAAATACCTGAACCGCGGCAAAACCCCGCTGCATCCCGAGCCCATCCGCCTCAACGGCGAGCGCGATCTCGGCGCCGACAACGGAACCTTGTCCGTCGACGTCGCCCTGCAGTACAACGACGGCTACCAGGAGACGCTGTTCTCTTTCGCCAACACCATCAACACCGTCGGCGGCGGCACCCACCTGGCGGGCTTTCGAGCCGCGCTGACCCGCACCATCAACGCTTACGGTCAGCAGGTTGGCCTCTTTAAGAACGTCAAGGAAAACTTAAGCGGCGACGACGTGCGCGAGGGCCTCACCGCCGTCATCAGCGTCCACCTGCCCCAACCGCAGTTCGAAGGCCAGACCAAGGGCAAGCTCAACAGCGATATCCAGGGCCACGTCACCTCGCTGATCAATGATCAGCTCGGCGCCTTTTTCGAGCAGAACCCGTTTATCGCCAAGCAGATCGTCATGAAGGCGATCGACGCCTCCCGCGCCCGGGAAGCTGCCCGCAAGGCCCGCGACCTCACCCGCCGCAAGGGAGCTCTCGATTCCGCCGGCCTGCCGGGCAAGCTCGCCGACTGCCAGGAGCGCAACCCCGAGCGCGCCGAGCTCTTCATCGTCGAGGGCGAGTCGGCCGGCGGCACCGCCAAGCAGGGCCGCGACCGCAAGTACCAAGCCATCCTGCCGCTCAAGGGCAAGATCCTCAACGTCGAAAAAGCACGCTACGACAAGATGCTCGGCCACGAAGAGATTCGGGCCATGATCACGGCTCTGGGCACCGGCATCGGCCACGACGACTTCGACGTTTCCAAGCTCCGCTACCACAAGATCATCATCATGACGGACGCCGACGTCGACGGCTCGCACATCCGCACGCTGCTGCTGACCTTCT
>CAYOPA010000250.1:0-8076 GCA_964405625.1 uncultured Bryobacterales bacterium | reverse complement strand
TGCCGAGGCGATCCATCCCGGCTACGGCTTTCTGGCCGAGGACGCCGCCTTTGCGGAAGTCTGCGAGGTCTCCGGCGTCACCTTCATCGGCCCCAGCTCCGAGCTGATCCGCCTGATGGGCGACAAAGCGCGGGCGCGCAAGGCCATGCAGGAGGCCGGCGTGCCGATCCTGCCCGGCACCGAGGGCCCCGTCGACACCGAGGCCGAAGCCCGCAAGGAGGCCGAGCTGATCGGCTATCCGGTCATCCTCAAGGCCGCCGCCGGCGGGGGCGGGCGCGGCATGCGCATTGTGCGCAACGCCAAGGAGCTCGAACGCGCTTTCCATCAAGCTCGGCACGAGGCCTCGGCCAGCTTCCAGTGCGCCGACGTCTACCTCGAAAAATACGTCGAGCGGCCGCGGCACATCGAGTTTCAGGTGCTGGGCGACCAACACGGTCGCGTGGTGTCGCTGGGCGAGCGCGAGTGCTCCATCCAACGCCGGCACCAAAAGCTGCTCGAAGAGGCGCCGTCGCCCCGCGTGGACGCCTCCTTGCGCGCCGAAATCGGCAAGGTGCTGGAGGCGGCGCTCTCCAAGGTCGGCTACTCCAACGCCGGGACCGTCGAGTTCCTCATGGACGAGGACGGCAAGCTGCACTTCATCGAGATGAATGCGCGCATCCAAGTCGAGCACCCGGTGACGGAAATGGTGACCGGCATTGACTTGGTCAAGGCGCAGATCCGCGTCGCCGACGGCGAGCATCTCGACGCCATTCTGCCGGAGAAGATCCAGATTCGCGGGCACGCCATCGAGTGTCGAATCAACGCCGAGAACCCGGAGACCTTCGCCCCCTCGGCCGGGCGGGTGGCGAAATTTATCCCGCCCGGCGGCATCGGCGTCCGCATGGAGACCGCGGCGTATTCGGGGTGGTTCGTGCCGCCCTACTACGATTCGCTGCTGGCCAAGCTGATTACCTCGGGCCACGATCGGACCGAGGCGATCACGCGCATGACAAGGGCGCTGGAGATGATGGTGGTGGAGGGCGTGCATACCACCATCCCGCTGCACCAGACGATCATGGCGGACGAGGACTTCTCGCTCGGCAACTTGGACACCAGCTTCATTGAGCGGCTCCAGGAAAAAAAAAGGGCGGCGGCGGCGGCAGCGGGCTAGCGTAGGGGCTCTGAGGCTCGTAAACAAAGAAGGGACGGTGCAGTTTTAGCCCCGAAGGTTCAGCCCGGGGGAGAGCGGGCTGCGGCGCGTCCTGAATTCCCCGGGCTGAAGCCCGGGGCTGTAAGGACATGGGGCGGGCGGAGCCAAGAGCGCTCTACCGGCGGCTCTCGCCGCTGGTTGACCGTAAACCCAAGAAAGACGAGGGCTTCGCGGCGCATGTAAACCCGGCCCTTGCGGACCGGGCTATCACAATGCCGCCCTACGGGCTTGAACGCGCTCCCGCTGCGCGGATCGCAGGATTTTTGCGCACTAGGAGTGTGTCCGAGTATTCGAAAATCGCCTCGCGTGAACACAATATGTCGTAGACTCATTCGAACGCAGGGACTACATATGGGCCACTCGATGAATACTCGGACACACTCCTAGGTAATATGCGCGCCCTGGGTCTCCACATACACCGAATAGAGCGACTGGCTGCCCGTCATGAACAGCCTGTTGCGCTTGCGTCCGCCGAAGCAGACGTTGGAGCAGATCTCCGGCAGCTTGATCTGGCCGATGCGGTCGCCGTTGGGCGCGAAGATGTGGACGCCGTCGTATCCGTCTCCCACCCAGCCCGCCGAGGACCAGATGTTGCCGTCCGTGTCGCAGCGGATGCCGTCCGCCAAGCCCGCCTTTTCAAAACCGTCCAGCTTCATCGAGGTGAAGTCGCGGCCGTTGCGCAGAGCGGCGCCGTTGACGTCCCAGACCTTGATCACGCTGGGGGCGTCGGGATAGTGCGTCATGCCGGTGTCGGCGACGTAGAGCTTCTTGTAGTCCGGCGAAAAGCATAGGCCGTTAGGCTTATAAATGTCGTCGGCGACCTTGCTGATCGCGCCGGATTGACCGTCGATGCGATAAACCGCTTCCTTGAGCTCAAGCTTCCCCTTGTTGCCCTCGTAGTTCATCAACGCGCCATAGCCGGGGTCGGTGAACCAGATGTGGCCGTCGGGATCGACGACGGCGTCGTTGGGCGCGTTGAGCGGCTTGCCCTGAAATTTGTCCGCCAGCACCGTCACCGAGCCGTCGTACTCGTAGCGCACCATCCGGCGGTTACCGTGCTCGCAGGAGAGCTGGCGGCCCTGCCGGTCGAACGTGTTGCCGTTGGAGTTGCCCGCGGGCTGGCGAAAGACGCTGACGTGGCCGTCCTCTTCGAGCCAGCGCATCTGCCGGTCGTTAGGAATATCACTCCAGACTAAGTACCGTCCGACCCCGTTCCATGCCGGTCCTTCGGCCCAGAGCGCGCCCACGTGCAGCCGCTGGATGGGGGTGTTGCCCAGCTTGTAGGGGTTGAACCGGCTGTCCAGCGCCACGATGTCGGGATCGGGATAGCGTACCGGTGCGTCGGCGGACCAGTCTCGTTGTTGGGCGGCCGCGGCGGCGGGAAACAGGGCCGCGGCGGCGGCGAAGAAGGAGCGTCGATCGAGAGCTTTCATGGCTGCTGTACAGCTTAGCTAAAACCGGGCGGATCCATTTCGACCTATTGTCCTGTCTCAGATATCCGCATACAAAATCGGCAAGAGGCCGTTTGCGCTCTACCATCGGCTCTCGCCTCCGGTCGATCGTAAACGCAAGAAAGAAGGGGGCTTCGCGGCGGATACAAACCCGGCCCTCGCGGGCCGGGCTAGCACAATGCCGCCCCAAGGGCTTGAACACGCTCCCGCTGCGCGGATCGCAGAATTTTTTGTAGCCCCTCCGGTTCCGTAGCCGAGTCTTCCGGCTTCGATATGATGGCGGAACCATGCCTCG
This sequence comes from uncultured Bryobacterales bacterium, assembly GCA_964405625.1. GTDB lineage: Bacteria > Acidobacteriota > Terriglobia > Bryobacterales > UBA6623 > RI-231. The sequence goes on along the minus strand of CAYOPA010000250.1, from coordinate 5,141 downwards.
GGTCCGCCATCCAAACCTAGGCCGCGTTGTGTTGTCGGCGCTTGTCCTTGCGGCAGCGCTTAGCGCCAAACCCAACATTGTGCTCATCGTGGCCGACGACCTCGGTTACTCCGAGCTCAGTTGCCAGGGCGCCGTGGATCTGCCGACGCCGCATATAGATTCGCTGGCGCAAAACGGCGTTCGTTTTACCAGCGGCTACGTCAGCGCGCCGGTCTGCTGCCCGTCCCGCGCGGGGTACTTGACCGGACGAATACAGACGCGCTTCGGCCACGAGCGCAACGCCATCGGCGTGCAGAACCTGGACGAGAGTGTCGGGTTGCCGCTGGATGAGAAGACTTTGGCGGAGCTGCTCAAGCCCGCCGGCTACAAGACGGCGCTCGTCGGCAAGTGGCATCTGGGCGCGCACCCCAACCGCCGGCCGCACCGGCGGGGCTTCGACGAGTTTTTCGGGTTTCTTAACGAGGGCCACTACTTCGTCCCCCGGCCCTATGCGGGCGTCTGGACGTGGCTGCGGATCGCGAGCAACCCGTTCGGTCCATATCCGCGCTTGCAGACCGGGCCGTTTGTGTTTTCCGACCACATGGGCGCGGACGAGCCGACCTATGACCTGGAAAACCCCATCCGGCGCGGGGACGAGCCGCTGGTCGAGCCCTCCTACTTGACCGATGCGTTGGCCCGCGAGGCAGTGGACTTCATTGACCGTAGCAAGGACAGCCCGTTCTTCCTCTATCTGTCGTTCAACGCGCCGCACAGCCCGATGCAGGCCGCCGACAAGTATATGGATCGGTTCCGACACATCGATGATATCCACCGGCGGATCTTCGTGGCGATGGTGGCGAACATGGACGACGCCGTCGGCCGCGTACTGGGCAAGCTCGATGACGAGGGGCTGGCCGATGACACGATCATCTTCTTCTTTTCCGACAACGGCGGTCCGACCCGTGAGCTCACATCGAGCAACCTGCCGCTTCGAGAAGGCAAGGGACAGGTGTACGAAGGCGGTTTGCGTGTTCCATATTTGGTGCAATGGAAGGCCGGCTGGCCGCAAGGCAAGGTGGACGGCCGGCCGGTGAGCGCGCTGGACGTGGTCCCCACGGCCCTCGCCGCGGCGGGCTTGACCCCGCCCGAGAACCTCGATGGCGTCGATCTGACCCCCTACCTGACCGGCGAGAACAACGAGAATCCGCACGAAGCGCTCTTCTGGCGTTACACCGATCGCATCGCGCTGCGCCGTGGCGATTGGAAGGCCGTCGGCCGCTACGACGCCGACCGGGGTCCTTACGATCTGGAGCTCTACAACGTCAACGCAGATTTGGGCGAGACCGTTGATTTGGCGGCGCGAGAGCCCGAACGGCTGGAGGGCCTGCGGCGGCTAATGGAGCAACAGGACAAAGAGATGATTCCGTCGCTGTGGGGCGCCGACCCGCGCAGCCGCTCCACGCGCACGAACGTACCACTGGAGATTTTGAAAGAGGTCAATGCCCGCTGAGGCGATCCAGCCGGGCTGGAGCCCCCGGACGGCGACGGCGGCGACGGCGATTTGGTTTGCGGTCTGTCTGGGCATGACCGCCGGTCCCTTCCGAACGCACGTCCAATACTTCGGCGAACGGCTGGGCGACGTCTACCGGTGGGCCATCATCGCCGCTCTGGCTGCGCTAGTTGTATGGGCGGCGCTCTATGTGCGGTTGCGGCAGCGGGGCTGGTGGCGCTGGGAGCCGCGCGCGCTGGTTGGCACGGCGCTGCTGTTTCTCCTTTACGCAGCCCCGGCGGGCGTAGTGGGGATCGCGCTACCGTGGGCCGCCTGTTACGCCGCTGGAGCGGCCGCCCTGGACCGGCTCGGGCTCGACGTTCCCTCGTCGTCGGCGCGGCTGGCGCTCGCGTCAACGGCCGGGTTGGGATTACTGGCCCTGGCGTTGATCCCGATCGGTCTGGCCGGGCTGTATGGGCCGAAGCTCTTCTGGGCGGTGACGGCAGCGGCGTGTCTGGCGTTTTGGCGAAAGCTGCCGGAGTTGCTCGGGCTGTTCCGCGCGCTGGACCGAGAGTGGGGCGAGACCGAGGAGCTTCGCTCGCCGCTGGCCGGCGTACTGATGGCATTCGCGCCGGCCTTCCTGGCGGCTTTCCTGGCTGCGGCTACGGCTCCGGCGATCGCCTACGACGCGGTCTCGCACCACTTGCCGGCGGCCCGGCACTACCTGGAAGGCGGGAGCCTGGAGCCGCTGCCCATGCTGGAAGGGGTCTTCGACGCCGCCAGAACGTTCTCCGGCGGCCATGCTCTGGCTTACTCGTATTATCCGCAGAGCTTTGAGGAGCTGTTGGCCTTCGCCTGGGCGCTGGGCGGGCAACCGGCGGCGCAGCTTGTTTCGCCGTTGACGTGCCTGCTGTCGGCGCTATTGACCCTCGCCATCGCCCGCTTGTGTGGGCTGTCGCGCTTGGCGTCCGTGGTCGGACTGGGGGCCGGGTTGACGCTGCCGTTCGCGCACTGGGTCGGGGCGATCTCGAAGAACGACTTTCCGCTGGCGATGTTCCAGCTTGCCGCGCTGTATGCGGCTCTGCGGGCGCGCGAGGGCGGCGGCGCGCGCTGGCTGGCAGCCGGGTCGGCGCTGCTGGGATTGAGCTTCGGCGTCAAGCACACAACCCTGTTTCTGGCCATCCCGATCGGGCTGCTGCTGCTGTGGGAGCTGCGCCGCATGGCTCGCCCGTTCCGGCTGGCGACGGCGATGGCGGCCGTGTTCGCCGTCTCCGGCCTGTTCTGGCATGCCCGCACCTTTGTCCTTACGGGCAACCCGGTTTTTCCCTCGGGCATGAAGCGAACCGTGGATGCCTTGCCGGCCATCGGCGGCGAGAACCCATCGCGTTGGACGATCCACCTGACCTATCCCTGGTATGTCCATTTGGACGGCGTCAAGACGATGGAGGGACCGAGCGCCAGCCCTGCCGGCTTCTACTTCTTGTGCTTCGGGCCGTTGTGGCTGCTGCTGCGTTCCCGTCGATCGCCCGCCGAAAGAGCGGTCTTGTTCGCGTTGCTGCTGTTCTACCTCTACTGGGCGTACATTTGGGGCGTTTTGCGCTATGCCTTGGCTCCGGCCTTGCTGCTGGCGATGCTGGTGGCGGCGCGGGCGGTCGCCTTGAGCGAGCAGGGAGCTTGGCTACGGCGGCTGAGCGTCGCCGGGCTGGGCTACTGCCTGGCGTTCGCACTATTGCCGACGTTGATGTTGGAAATCAACGCCCCCCAACTCGCGTGGCTGGCCGGCCGATTGGACCGGGCCGGCTACCTGCGCGAGGCGATGGCCGACTACCGTTCCATCGAGTTCGTCAACAGCGTCCAGAAACCCGGGGAGCGTGCGGTTGCGATCAACAACTGCTCCTCGGCCTACGCCGTCGATCCCGCGCGGTTCCGGTGCATGCGCTTTGTGCGGGAGCTTTCGCCTGAGAGTCTCGCCGTGGTGGCTGAGGCGATACACGCCGCCGCGCCCGAATACCTGGTGCTGCCCGTCGATCGCGCCGAGTGGCTGCTCGCCGCCGTGGGACCGGGGGTTTTCGGGCCGCCGGAGTATCGGGACGAGGCGTTTCAGGTCCATCGGCGGCTGGAGTAATCCGCGCCAGAGCGCTCAGGGGATGAGCGGGAGACCGCCACGCTGCTAAGCTTCCAAGAAGATGTTGGGTGAGCAGGCGACTGCTTGGCGCGCGCCGTTCGCGCCGCCGGAACGAATCGAGCAATACCGGCGAGGCCAACTCGCGCGCATCGTCCGCCACGCCGCCCGCAAAGTTCCCTTCTACCGCGAGCTGTTTCGCGCCAACGGCTTCGACCCGTTCTCGCGCGATGATTTCCAGCTTGCTGATCTGCCGTTCGCATCCAAGGCGCACCTCAAGCAGGCGCGCTTTGAGGACCGCCTGGCGGAAGGAACGGACCTCTCGCAAGCCGTCATTGCGGAAACTTCCGGTTCGACCGGGGAGCCGATGCGCATTGTCCACACGCGGCAAGATGCGGCCCGGCTCTATGGGCGGCGGCTGCGGGCGCAGGTGTTGGGCGGCCTGCGGCCCTGGCATCGGCGCGTGGTTTTGGGCTCCAAGCCCAAGCTTCGCTGGCCTCACCGGCTCGGGATCTTCCCCATTGAAGCCATCCCCATCGACCTGAGCGCGGCCGAGACCATGCAGCGGTTGCAGGAGATCAGGCCGGCGGTGCTGCGCGGTCCGGCTTCGTCGCTGGAACGGCTGGCCGAGGATCATCCGCGCGAATTCGCGGCTTTGAGGCTCCATCGAGTCTTCAGCGGGGCCGAGCAACTCAGCGAGCGCGGCCGACGACTGATCGAACAGGCGGCCCGCTGTCGCTTACTCGATTTCTACGGCGCTTCGGAATGCAATCTGATCGCCTGGGAGTGCGCCGGCTGCGGTCTCTACCATACCTGCGATGACAGCGTGATGGTTGAGGTCTTGCGAAACGGCCGGCCGGTCGAGCCCGGCGAGGAGGGAGAGCTTTTCGTCACGGGGTTGGACGGCTTCGCCATGCCTTTTCTGCGCTATCAGGTGGGCGACGTCGTGCGGACGCCGCTCCGGCCACCGCCCTGCGCCGTGCGCTTTGGCGCCATCGAGAGCATCCAGGGCCGCGTCGTGGATTACCTGTTGCTGCCCGACGGCCGCCGCCTGAGTCCTTACGTCCTGATGAACGAGCTTGACGAGCTCCAGCTCTTGCGCCGCTACGAGGCCGAGCAGCCCGAACCAGCGCGGTTGATCGTCCGATTTCAAGTCGAGGCCGGCGGTTGCCGCGACCAAGCTTCGGCGGAGGTGTTGGAGCGCTGTCGCAAGGTGATACCCAGGGAAGTTTCCATTGACTTGAAGATCCAGGAGCGCTTTGAGCTGGACCCGACCCGGAAGCGCCGGTTCGTGCGCTCGGCGGCTGCCCATGAGCGCGTCGGCTGATTCGCCGCAGGGCCTGGTCGACTGGCGGGATGTCCGCCGGGCGGCCGGGTTGGTGGGCGGCGCGGCAGTTTCGCTGCCGTGGCCGCAGCGCTGGGACCCGGCGCTGGTGACCTTGCTGGAGCGCACGACTTGGCGCCTGCGGCCGGGCTTGGTTTTGGGAATTGCCGATAAGATGCGCCGCGCGCTGCCTCCCGACCCGGCCTTTGACCCCGACCGGACGGCGA
>CAYOPA010000249.1:0-8136 GCA_964405625.1 uncultured Bryobacterales bacterium | reverse complement strand
CCCGCCCCTACTTGGGGCAATAGCTCACTTGACTCACCCGGCTGTTTCGTGTAAGCCATAGACTTGGAACAAGGACATCCCCTTCCTGGAAGCCTCTAAAACAGGTCGTGACATCGCCTCCGGCGAAATCAGGTGGGCCAACCGAATCAGAACAATGATCTCGACGCCTACGGTACATCATAGGCGATTTCGCCTCCTACTGGTTTTGATCGTCCTAGTCTTCTTGTACGTTGCAACGAGCAACTTAATGGACAGGGCGAAGAGGCCCACAATGCAAAATCGTTCAGAAATTGAGAGTCTCGACCAAGAAGACCTGAAATCTCTAATAAAGTCAGTTGGCGATTCGTCAAGCAACTGGAGGACAAGAAAGCGCTGGATTATTGGTTTCGCTGGTGTCCTCGCCTTGATTGGTATAGTGTTTGAGTTTCTACAGGACAGGGATAGCGACCTGAAGGAACTGGCACAGGCTAGGCTCTCATCCCTCCAGTCTGATGCTAGCGAGTTAGCCATTGCACAAGCCAACAGGGGCACAGAAGAAGCACGAAAGGACGCGGCTGAGGCAAATCTTCTGGCCAAGAGCCATGAATCAAAAATTGCCGAATCTAATCGAATTGCCGAAAGCGAGCGACTTGCTAGGGTGCGATTGGAAGAAAAGGTTGCTTGGAGGTCTTTAAGCGAAGCAGAGCAAGTCAGCTTAGGAGAGGAACTCAAAAGCTTTTCGGGACAGCACGCTGATTGTTCATTCCTAATGAGCGATATGGAGGCGTTCTCATTCTCATCTGATATAGCTGCAGCGCTACGGAACGGCAACTGGCGGGTTATTCCTCCATCTCCATTTATGATAACAATGATGAGCATAAACCCGCCTACCACAGACTCTCCCATTGAGAAAGTTTCTACGGGAGTCGCGGTTTGGAACACCAAAGATTCAGGGAGCGCAGCTGCGGCGTTTGCATTGGTATCCGAACTACAAAAACGCGGATTCGACGCTAGATACTTGCCGCCTCCGTCAGAAGTACCGAGTATCCCAACAGTTTCAATCATCGTAGAGCATCGCCCAGAGGGCCCGCAAGGAGAAGCCAAGTTGCTTTTACAATAGCCCCTGTGTCCTTCTAGGCTTGCAGGCAAAAGAGCCGCGTGCATCAGTATTGTGACGATTACAACGCTATGTCTCAGTACACCGTCTAGACATACACGGGTGAGCCACGTACGTTGTTGCCCTACTTGGGGTGGATGACCGCGAAGCCCTGGGCTTCGAACTTGGCGGCGTGGGAGCTCAGCGCCGGCCAAGCCGTCTGGTGGGGGTCGGAGGCGACCCAGTCCAGGCGCGATTGTTCGGTGGCGAACGACAACCGCACGGTGTATTCCGACGTGCCGGGCTTGCGGACCATCACGGCGCTACGAAATCCGGGCCGCGCGCTCACTGCCGGGTGGAAGACCTCGCGGAAGGTCTTTTCCATGGCCGCTTCCTGGCCCGGCTTCGCCGTCAGCCAAATGTAGAGTTCCATTGGGCCTTCGATGTCATAGGTGCGTTGTGCGAACGCGGGCGCCAGCAGGATGGAGGAAAGCAGGGCGAGCCGGATAATCTTGAGCATGGGTTGAGACCTCCCCTACATAATGCCGAATTTTTCGAACGCTTCGGCGGCCGGCATGCCGGCCTCGATCGCCTTGCGGACTGTTTTTTCGCCCCGCGCCTTTTCCAGAGCCTTCTCGATGGCCTCCGTCTCCGCTTCCTGAGGGATGACGAGCACGCCGTCCACATCGCCGAACACCAAGTCGCCGGGCTGCACATGGACGCCCGCGATCTCCAGCGGACAGCGGAAGTCGATCACCTTGCCGCGCGGGCCTTGGTCCTGGGCGTAGGGCCCGTGGGAAAAGCAGGGGAAGTCGAGCTCCAGGATGCCCGGCGTATCGCGCGAGTAGCCGTCCATCACGGCCCCGACGGCGCCGAGCTTCTGGGCGCGGATGCTCATCAGCTCGCCCCACAGCGCATAGCGCGGCGACGCGCCGGCGCAGACGTAGACCTCGCCGGTCTTGAGGTCGTCAAGCGCTTCGAGCATCAGGCCGAAGGGCTTGGCCATCAAGGGGTTCTGGCCCGTGTGCGCCTCGGTGAAGCAGTCGGCTTCGAGCACCGTCATGGCGCGGCCGACGGCGACCATGTCATCGCGCAACGGGCGGATGGACGGCGGCAGAAACTGGTGTTGGAAGCCGATCTTGTCGAGAACGTCGCCGATGACGGCGGTGAAGAGCTCGCGGCGACAAAGCTCAAACAAGCCGGAGTCGTCTTTCCAGGAAGTAGGCATGGTTTCCTTCAGGATTACACGCGGTAGCGCTCGACGGCGTCCATATCAATGGTCGCGCCGAGGCCGGGGCCGGTCGGCGGCGCGTACATGCCGTTCTCGACCTTGAATTCCTCGGCCATCAGGTCGTCGGCGAGGACGTGGTCGATGCTGATGCAGTATTCAATGCCGGGGAATGCGGCGGCTTGGTGGGCCTGAAAGACCTTGTTGACGCCGCATTCGATGGAGTGCTCGACCCAGAGCGGAATCTTCGTGACCTCGGCCATCAAGGCCTTTTGAACCAGCCCCTTCCCCAGCGGGCGGCCCACGACGAAGGAGACCAGCAGCCGCTCGTTCACAAAGGGCATCGGGTCGGCGGGCATGTGCTCGCTGACTTGCAGAGCGCACTTGCCCTTGAGCATGCGGTAGCCGTCGATGTGCTCGCGCCGGATGGGAGATTCAATGGCGAAGTAGTGCGGGAACTGGGCGAGCCGCTCGACAAAGTGCAGCGTTCGGCCCACCGACCGCCACCACGCGTTTGCGTCGACCCAGACGCGCATGTCCGGCGGCACGGCGTCGGCGATGGCCGCGGCCTGTGCGACCGGATCTTCCCACGGCCGCGCCTTGACCTTGTGAACCCTGTAGCCGAGGTCGTAGCCGAGCTTGGCTTCCGACGCCATCAACGCCGGCGGAAAACACTGGCTCCACCAGGTCTGCACGATCAGCTCCTGGGGCTTGGGCGCGAACAGCCTCGAAACAGGCAGACCGGCGGCTTGGCCGAGCAAGTCGTAGACGCCGACGAGCAGGCCGCCAATCGAATCGTCGAGCAGAAATTCCCACGGCGAACGTCCGACCAGCGATTTGGCAAGCGCCTCGGCGCGGGCTCGAGGCATTTGCGCGTCGCAGACGCCGACCAGCCCCTGGTCGGAGACGAGCTTGACGAGGTTGACTTCGAAGTCGGGCTGGTCGCGGTTTTGCAGCTTCCAGGCTGCCAGCCAAGCGTCGCGGACGCGCTCGTGCATCGGCAGGCGGGTGGGCAGCACCTCGTAGGAGGCGATCTTCATGTTCTGCGCCGACGCCGGGGAGGCGCCCAGGGCGCGGCGAAACGAGCCCGCAACGGTCTCGGCGACTCCGGTGGCGGCGATGAAGGAGAGCAGCTCGCGGCGGGAGAATCGGCGCATGGTACCGACAGCATACGCCAATCGTCCGGCGGTTGGCGGATTCCCGATTCGCGTGGGGAGCGTCAGCGCGCCAGATCGAGGGCTTCCTCGATGGTGGCGTCGTCTTGGACGACCGCGCAGACGGCTCGCAGGGCGCCGGCCGGGTCGGGCTGCTGCCAGATCTGACGGCCGAAGACCACGCCCGCGGCGCCGGCTTCGAGGACCTCATCGATCAGCCGCAGGCAGGACGCCAGGCTGTCGGATTGGCGCAGCGGGCCGCCTGCAATCAGGATCGGGCGCCGGGTAGCGGCGGCGATGGTGCGGAAAGCTTCCACATCACCGCAGTAGCGGGTCCTGATCACGTCGGCCCCTAGTTCGGAGCCCAAGCGGCAGGCCATGGAGACGTCCGGGGCCATGTCGGAGGGCAGCGGCGCGTCGCCCTCGCCGGTCAGGTCCATGTGATTGGCGAGCATCCTCTCGCTAAACATGTCGGCAATGACGGGGACGCCCCAGCGCCGCGCCTCGGCGGTCGCGCGGCCTAGCTTTTCGAGCTCCACGCCTTCATGCAGACCGCCGATGGTGACGCTGAGCACGACGCCGTCGGCGCCCATGGCCAGGGCGTCTTCGATTCCGCACAGGGCGCGCATTCGGCCCGCCGGTCCGATGCTGGTGACGGCGCCGTCCAGGCGCAACAGCACGGCGAGGCCGCCGATCTCATCGACGGCCTGCTCCAAAATGCCAGGCGTGACGACGATGCCGTCGGCGCCTTCGGCCGCGCAAAGCTTGATGACTTCCACGGGGTCTTCAAGGCCCGGGACCATGCCGCCGATAGCGCCGTGGTCGACGGCGACGATAACGGACCGGCCTTTTGACGTAATTCGACGCAGACGGAGCGCCTTTCCAACCGACATGCGCCTATTATCGTCCAAAATTGGAACGCCCGCGGGTTATTTCACAGACCGGCCGGAGTAGCCCGGCGCTATTTCTCGCCGATCGCCCACAGACGTTGGGCCGTGCGGATATAGAACCGTCCGCCGGAAACCGCGAAGGAAGCCTGGGTGTGCTCGCCCAGGCTGTTGCGCGCCAGTTCCTTGTACTCGCGGCCGGGCGCCATTACGATGGTCTCGCCTTCCTCCGTCGTGAAGTAGATGCGCCCGTCGGCGAGCACCGGCGAGGCCCAGTGTTGCCCGCCCACGCGCGCTTGCCAGATGACGTTGCCGGTCGTGGCGTCCATGGCGGTGGCGATGCCGCTCTCGTGCATGTTGTAGAGCAGGCCGTCGTGGTAGATCATCGACGGGATGTGCGACGCCGAGCGGGTCTGTTCCCAGACGATTTTGCCGCCCGGCGCCACGGCGCGGATGGTCGTCGCCTCAAAACCCGAGATCGAGTAGGCCAGCCCGTCGCCGATGACGATGGACGGCGTGACGCCCTCGCCTTGCGAGTAGACCGACCACAACCGGCGGCCGGTGTCGGGGTCGAAGCCTTGGACCACGTCGCCGGCCCCGGAGATGAGCTGCTTTTTGCCGTCCACCTCCATCAGGTTGGGCGTCACGTGGGCCAGCCTGGACTTGCCGCGCTTGCCCTCCCAGACGAGCTTGCCGGTGCGTTTGTCGAGCGCCCAAATGGCGGCGCCGTCCCAGGGGACTTTCCAGCCGACTTTCTCCTTGCGCTGGTCGCGGCTGGAGGGGTCGTAGGCCATGATGACGGTGTCTTTGTAAAGGATCGGCGAGGCGCCGAGCCCGTGCTCGGAAAAGAATTTGAAGTCGCGGTTCTCCCACAGGACCTTACCGTCAAAATCGAGCGCCACCACGCCGCCTTCGCCAAATACGGCGAAGATTGTCTCGCCGTCGGTGACCGGCGTGGGCGAGGCGTAAGAGTTCTGCTCGCGCAGTTGGAGCGTCTCCTGGTCAAAGACGTGCTTGTTCCACAGGATCCTGCCGGAGGCGGCGTCGAGCGCCAGTACGTGGCAGGAGGCGCCCTCGTTGGTCGCCGTCGTCAGGAAGATGCGGTCGCCCCAAACAATGGGCGAGGACCAGCCCTTGCCGGGGATGGGCGTCTTCCAGACGACGTTCTTGTCCGGACCCCACTCGAGGGGGAGGTTCTTCTCGGACGAAACACCCTGTCGCGTTGGGCCGCGAAAACCGGGCCAGTCTTCGGCGCGGATCTCGGAATGGAGCGGGGCCAGCAGGGCGAGGACGACGAGGGAGCGGATCAGCACGGTCACGCGTGCAATATAGCAGGGTGGAGCGCGGGCGTCCGCCCACGCTCCACTCCGCGGGGCCTGGTTGTACTAGATGTGCTTATCCATCAGCCAGAGGATCAGCACCAGGAGCGCAACTACGCCGCCAAACTTGAGCGCGAAGACGGCTTGCTCGCCCGAGCTGTAACGCTTGGGCGCATAGCTCACTTCCGGCGCGCCGGAAGCAGACGCCTGCTCAGCAAACTGTTTTTTCATTGAAATCTCCCTGCAAAACGCGAACACACAACCACATGCCGGTCCAATAACCGGCGACTCGGCCCCGCAAAGGGGCCGGCGGACAACCCGAGAGGGATGTCGCGCGGTGGCGATTTAGCTCCGCGAAGAAGCGGGAGGCGCCCGGATGGGCAGGGACGCGCGGCAGACCTGTTGCGGCGTCGAGATACGAAAGTCGGACTGGCAATAGGAAGAATCGCCGCGATCATCGGCCAAGCGGCCGGCGTCGGGTACGCCGGCGGCCTTGGGCGGACCATTGAAGGCGTCGGCGAGCCGATGGCGCGCAGGGTCGGAGAGCGCGCTCGGGGCGCTTCCCGCCGACGTGGAGATGCTGAGAATCGCTTCCGAAGAAGCGGGGGAAGTCTCGCCGGGAGGCAGCCAGGGCGTGGCGGCGACCGCTGCAAACAGGCAGAGGATCAGCAGGCTGACCAGCCCGAGCCTGAACCGATCCGACGAGGCGGCTGTGAGCACCTACCTCGATTATATTCCTGTGCCGCCCTTGCCGGGCGTTGCGGCGTTGGCGACATGTCGTTGGAGTACGTGGAAGTATTGTTGGCCACACGAGCCGCCCCTGCGGTAGGATGATCGCACCCCCGGAGCGGGCCGCATGCCGTGTCCTCGTTGCCGCCAGACCTGCCTGAATCCGTCCGCCTCTCGGTCGAAGCGCTAGACAGGGCGGCGAGCGGCCGGCAGCAAAACCCTTTCCGCATCCTCCACTCCACGTTTCCTGACAAATACGCATTTGAGGCGGACTTTGAGATTGACTGCGCCGGCCGCATCGAGCTCTGCCGCGCCGCCTGCTGCAAGCTGGCGTTCTTTCTCTCCGTCCAGGACTTGGAGGAAGGCGTCGTGCGGGCTCACCCCGAAGCGCCGGACCGCATCGCACAAGACTCCGCCGGCGTCTGTGTTCACCTTGAGAAGGAGCAACTTCGGCGTACAATCTACGCAGCGCGCCCGTTACCGTGCCGCGCGTTCGACTGTCGCGAGGATCGCCGGATCTGGATCGATTTCAAGCGGCGAGAGATCAACCCCGCCGTCCGCGAGGCCGATTGGCCTTGCCAGGGGCGGCGTTAGAACGGTCGCATACAGCCCGAGCGGCCAAGGAGGTTTGGCATGGCCAAATATGAGTTCGTGTTCGAGATCAATGGCAAGAAGGTCGGGACGTGCGCCGCCATTCACGGACTGGATGATTTGGGAACGGACGGGACCGACGCCTCAAAAGCAGGGAAGTACATCGACTACAAGTTGACGGATGTACTTGTTTCCTCCGTCCAAGCGCACGGCTCCAATCGATCGGCCAGCTACAAGATGAATCCCAACCGATCAGCCAGCTACAAGCTCAATCCCAACCGGATCCAGTCCAATCAAGCGACATCCCCAATTGGCCTACTGTTGCCGGCGGTTCAGAAGGTCCGGGAGTCGGGCGCCTCCGCGGGGAGCAAGGGTACGCCGACGTTCGGTTTCGAAAAGACCTTCTAAAGCCCCCAGTTGATCCTGAAGGGGTTCAGACCCGAGCCGGGCGCGCCGAACTGGATCAAGGAAACCGGGCAGCGGCCCTCGCCCCACAGCGGCCTACTGGCCCTTCGCGACGACCGAGGCCGAACCTTGGCGCGCTGGAATTTCACTAATGCGTGGCCGTCGAAGATTTCCGGGCCGCAGCCTAAAGGCGACTCCGGCGGAGTCGGAGCGGAGACTCTGGCGCTCACCTTTGAAGGGTTTAAGCGCGACCTCTAACGTCCCGCCTTCAGAAGCAGCCTCGAAGCCCGCCTAACCCCCTAAGCGGAGTGGTCCCGCGACTCTTCCAGCAGGCGCTTGGCTCGCGACGGATTGTAGACGCCGCAGGGGCAAAAGCGCGCCAGCGTGGCTACCGCCTGCTCGGGCGTCCGACGGCCTTCGCGCACCATGTCCAGCATTTTGCGCGCCATGTTGAAGCTCACCATGCCGTGTCCGCACATGGTCGAAAGCTTCAGCACCTGCGAGTTCGGCAGGTGATCGTGCGGATCGTTAAAGCCCAGCGAATACTCCACGCTGTGCCGCTTGATGCCGCAGTCCGTCGCGCAAGCCTTGGCGCCCTGGACGGAAGTGGACATGTTGACCGACAGGCCCAGGTCGGCCGCGATCACATCGCTCAACGCCGCCTCGGCCTTCGCCTTCGAATCGAACACAGCCGCGCAGGTGCCAGCTTTCTCCACGCCGTCGATCACGCCCTGCCAGTCCGGGCTGT
>CAYOPA010000248.1:0-8138 GCA_964405625.1 uncultured Bryobacterales bacterium | reverse complement strand
TCCCCGACCCCGCCGCGTAACCTGCGTCGGCTGCTGCGCCTGCGCACCGGCCTGCCGCGACAGTCCACCGCCTCAAAAAACCGCATCGCCTCCACCCTGCTGGGGCTCGCTAAGCTCGCCCCACGCCACAACCCCGGCCTCGCCGGTCGCCGAGGAGGCGCCGCTGAGCTGATCGCGGCCGGACGCGCTCGAGCTTCCCGCCGGGCCTCCCGGAACGGATTGCGTGACGGCGAGCCGATCGTCAGACTCGGCCGCCCGCAGACGCCCTGATTCCTGTTTCGAGGCCGGCGGGATCCGCGCGGGACCCCAACCGAATCTTCCGCGACGACGCGTCACGGCGACCGCGCTGACGCGCTTTCCGAGGCGGCTCATGGATGTCCGCCCCTCTCAGGGTGTGACGCTGATACCCCGGCTAATCCACCGGAACCAATCCCAGCCGTCGGGCGACGTTGTTGACGTTCGTGCGGAGCTTTGCCAGCATCTCCGCCAACGCGCTGATCGAGTCCTCGTTGTCCGCCACCTGATCGCCGACCATTGAGATCAACGAGGCGTCGGTCCGGTACAACTGGCCGCGAATAATTCCGGGCCTGTTCGACGTGGAATGTAGATTGACGTAGTAGCCGGCCGGGTTGGCGAGGATGGCGTTGATCGCCTCGATCACGGCTGAGTCATTGCCCGCCACGCGCTGCCGGAAGATGCGAACGTCGCCGCTGGCGCCGGTGATCGGGTCGGTGTTGAAGTCCAAACCGCCCGACGAAATGACCACGGGACCGTTGACGCCGGCCACGCCGCGATGGATGTGCAGCGCGATGAGGTCTTCGGCCTGACCGAGGTAAACCTTCAGATCAAAATCAACGACAGCGTCGGTGATGGTCCCGCCGGCGCTGCGCTCCAGGCGCATGCCGATGCGAGCGTCGCCGACGGCGGCGGTATTAGTGACGGGCGGATTCTCGTTTGTCGGCGAGAGCACGGCCTCAAAGACGTGGACCTCGGTCGCCGCGAACAGGGGAAGGGCGCCTAGCGACAGGGCCAAAATGCAAATTCTCCACATAGACTCAACCTCTCTTTTCTTTTTCTAGTTTGCAGCGCACTGGTGCGCAAAGCAAGTTGAGTATAACGCCAGGGCGTCGGAAGTCAAAGATAAATTTCATCTTCGGGGTGCGGGGCCAATTAGAAGGTCTTCCGTCGAAACGTACGCCCGCAGGAACGTTTGAGGGCCGTCGGGCGAGCCCGCGCCGATCAGGCTTTCGTTGGTGTAATCGATGATGACGATCGCGCCCTCGGGCGTCTGTGTCCAGGAGGAATAGCCGCTGTCGGCGCTGCGATCGAGCAACACTTCGCGATCGCGACGAAACTGGTCCGGATACCCGGTTTGAGGGCTCCAGACCCAGTCGATGGAATAGTCGTCACGGTTGTCGACGCGGGCGCGGATGGAGCGCCAACGGCTGACGGACTGGTTCGAAAGATACCCGCGGTCGGTGCGGTTGCCAAAGTGAACGTATCGCGATTCAATCCCCGCCGCGGGCTCGTCGAGGTTGAGCTCGCCATCGATAAATACCCGCACGCGGCCCTCGTCACGCACGATGCGGATTCTCCGCCAGCGGGTCATATCCAAGGAGAATTCCGCTTCGGGGCGGTCTCCCAAAGAAACGCGATTCGGCTGGAAATGCACCCACACCCCGGCGCCGATCACGGTTCCGTTCACGTCGGACTCCTCGACTTTCAGCTCAGCCTCGAACTCGACGCGCGAGTCTGGCGCCTGGGCGGGATAGAGCGAAAAATCGACGGCGTTTTCCGCGCCTTCGCCGCTGCGGATGGTGAGCGCTTCATCATCGAGCTCAACCCGCGACTCGTCCCAAACGTAGAGGGACGGCTGGAAGCCCGCGTCTTTCTCCGGGTCGAATACCAGGGCGTAGCTGCCCGGCGCGCCCCAGCGGTGGCGATAAGTGGCGAGCAACTTGCCGGACCGGAGCTTCCTGACGATTACCCGTTGCCCGTGGAACGGCGCGAGCTTGGCGTTGGCATGGTCCCAGGTTCTGCCGTTGTCGTAGCTGTGGATCAGGCGGCTGGGTTGCCCATAGCCGCCGTTGTTGAAGCCGATGCGCGTGACGGCCAGCAGATGGCCGGGCTCTAGCTCCACGATGCCAACCTCACAGTCGCCATGCAAAGGGCTGTCGGAGACGGGCGCCGTGCGCTTCCAAGTCCAACCCTGGTCGTCGGAGAATACGGCGGTGTTCATGTAGTAAATGTCGCCCCAGGGTTGGGGCGGATTCCAGAGCTTGTCGGTCACTGCGGAGTCCGTGCGGGTGTAGACGAGCGTCCCGTCGCTGAGCTCGACGATGTAGCCGGGCTCGCCGCCAACATCGTCGATTTGGAACGGTCCCTTCCATGTGCGTCCTTGGTCGTGGCTCCAGAACAGGTGGTTGGACATACCGCGGTCGGGCTTTTGCCAGGAAGCCAGCATGGGCCAGTCATTGCCGGAACGCCGGTGGCCTTTATCAACGATGATGACCAAGCGTCCGTCGCGCAGGCTGCTGAGCTGCGGCGCGACCCATACGGCTTGATCCGTCCAAACATCGAGATGCGAAATGGAATGCTGGCCGTTCCAGGTGTGGCCGCCGTCGGCGGAGTAGGCGACCATGATGTCAGTGGTAACGGCGGTATGGCTGTCGCTGCGGCGGTAGACGGCGACCAACCCCTCGGCCGTGGAGGCGACTCCGGCCACGGAGTGGTACCAGCCTTTCGGATTGGGGGAGCCGGCATCATCGCCCGCATGCGGCGCGACCGTGAATTTTTGATCGGCTGGGATCTCGCGCATCGTCTGCGCGGTCAGCGCTGTAGCGCACAACAGGGCCAGACCGAGCGCGAGCATCAGCTCAGGATCGGGCGCAAGGCCCGCTCGTAGGCGTCGGCATAGCGGACCATGCCGAGGTCGTTGGGGTGCGAACCGTCGGTGGCGGCCTCGTCGTCGTGTCCCAGCAGGTCTCGGCCCTCCAGATAGTACAAGCTCTTGACGCCGGCGCGCTGGAGGTTTTCGTAGGCCGTGCGGAAGGCGGCGCGGTTGCCGGCGTGCCGCTCGCGGGTGGAAGCGCGCAGCCAAGCGTTGGTGAAGGTGCGGTCTTCGACCATGAGGATGGGCGTCTCCGGGCGGGCCTGGCGCAGGCGGCGAATGAGCGGTTCGGTCCGCTCGGCCACTTGCTCGCCTTGCAGGTTGGGCAGGCAATCCAGAGCGTACACAGCGGGGTTGAGCTCAGCCAAGAGCTCGGCGACTTCCATCTCCAGCCGCCCGTTGCCGGAAAACCCCAGGTTGATCACCGGCCGGTCGAACCGTCGCCCGACGATGGCGCTGATGGACATACCCGGCCGCGAGGCGCAGGCGCCGTGCATGATCGAAGTGCCGTAGAACAGGATCGACTTCTGCTGACGAGGCGGTACGCCATGGAGGTGAGACCCGGCGGGCACGCCGATTTCGAGGGACTCGACGCCGTTGTAGAGCGGCAGGTAGGCCGTATAGCGACGTACGCCGGACTCCGGTGGGTCGATGTTTTCGGCCAGCGCCGCTTTCACGGATTTCTCGGCGGGCCGCGAGACTCCCAACCAACGGTCGCGGCCGTTGGAGTCGCGGGCGTACAGGTCCACGCCGCTGACGCCCGTGGCCGGCATGTGCGGCATGGCGAGCCGGTCCAGCAGCAGCTCGTAGCGGACGTGGATGGCCGAGGAGTCCGTCTCAAATCGGGCGGCCATGCCGGCGCTGTGGCGGCTGAGGTCCCAGACAGCCTGACGAACGGTTTCCTCGGCGCGGGCGGGCAGGCGGTCGAACCAGCGGACCGTGTCCTGAAAGCCTTTTCCCTCCACGCCCCACTGGCGCACGTCATACCAATCCAGGCCGTCCTCGCGGCGCGGCTCAGCGGCAAACAGCGGAGCCGCGGCCGACAAAGCGGCAAGAAACGCACGTCGATTCATAACGCCAGCAGCATACCACCGCTCACCGCTCACTGCTCACTTGCTACTCCGCAGCTTCCTTCATGATGGCGATCAGCGCGTCCTCCACCTCCTGGGCGACACGGTCGATGCCCTCCTCGGCGAAAGCCTTCATCATGGCCGTTGGCCGGATCGTCGACAGCGTGTAGCCCTTTTCGCTGGAGTAGACCGAGATGCGGCAAGGCAGCGCGGTGGAGATTTGCGGATTCACGTCCAACACTTCCTTGGCCTGCCGGGGATTGCAGACCTCGTAGATGCGGACCTGGCGCTGCATATCCAGGCCCTTTTCGAGCATCTTCTTTTGCAGGTCGTGGATCGTGAGCACGCCGAACTTGTGGTTCTGGGCGGCCCGGTGAATGTCAGCCTCAATCTGTTCGAGGGACTTGGCGGATTCGACTTCGAAGAGCATGGCGGGTTCTCCCCTCACGGTAGAGCATTGCGGCGGGGCGCGGCGCGATCACTTCACAAGCCGGGTTTGCGGATAGGCGGCGTACCAGCCGAACCAGAACGCTCGGTGCGCCGGCAGTCGCCGCAGCGCCTCTCCTCCAGCTGCCTCAAGCCGATCTTCGTGCTGCGTCCAGCGCTCGCCGGCGGCGTCCACAGCCGTCCGGTCGTGATCCCATTCGACAAAACGAATGCCGCCTGTTTCATACACCCGGTTGGCGCCGGAGACGTCGGTCAACACGACGAGCTCGACGCCCGCAAGCGCATTGTGGTGGATCGGGTTCTTCTCCAGGAACTTGGCCGACAGGGCCAACTGCTCATCGCGGTCGGCGTCGAAGATCAGCGCCAGCACCTCGTCCTTGTTCTTCAGACGCTTGTCCGTTTCGGGGACCGTGAACATGAGCTGGTCGGTGGCGAAATAGTCCTTGTAGGCGGCGCCTTCTTTGTAGTCGCGCTTCCAGCCGGTGTCGAGCGAAAGCGCCTGCGTGTCGGGATGCCGTCGGCGCCATTCGCCCCAAGTGGTGGTCACCACGCTGCGGCGGGCCAACTGAATCCCCTTGTCGGCGAGCGGGCCGATCACCGGCTCGCCCCAGATCGTGTTCCACAGCGACTGCGTGGCTTGGTCGTACATCAACTTGTTGGAGCGGTAGAGGAATCCGCTGGTGCCGAGCTGATGCTCCACGCCGTCGTGGGTCGTCTCGTAGACCACCACCGTGCCGCAGAGGGTACAGTAAACGCCCGCGACCGGGACGCCGCCGACGGTATCGACAAACATTTCGTGCCACGCGAGGATACGCTTGGGGTAGGCGCGGGCGTCCCCCTCGATCATTAGGCCGAAGACGATGTCGCCGTCATTGAGGTAGCCGGCGTCGGCGGCGCCGATCATAGTAGGATTGCGCAGGGGCGGGATGCCGTCTTGGCGGACTCCGCCCCAGCGCACCTCGTCCAGCCGGATACGGGCCGTGCGGTCGTTGCCGAAATAGCCCCGGAAGCGAGGATCGATGAAGCCGTAGAGCACGGACTTGAAGTCCGCGTAGTCGGGATGCAGCCGAGGCTCGGCCGCCCAGAGTTGCTTCCAAACAGCGTCGTAGTCGCGGCTCTGCTTGACGTTCGCTTTCTTGCGCAGGACGCCGAGAACGCGCTCGCGCACTTCCGGGTCGCGCACCATGTCGAGCAGATCCATCGACATGGCAAAAAACTCCGGTCGCCAGCGCTGTTCAAGATGCTCCAGGCCGTCGCGGACGATGCGGCTGTCGAGCGAGAGGATTTGAAACAGCGCAGGAACGTCGGCTGGCTCGCCCATGGCCGGTTCAGAAAGGGCCGGCTGGGCCGCGCAGGCGACCGCCAGGACCGGCAATAAAAGGCAAGGGAGCGGCGTCACGGGGCTCACGTCGTCTCCTTCGGGCGCGGGCGGTGGGATGTTACGCGGCGCTCCCCGTCTTCCCCCATCGCTTCGACCGGACCGGCTTAACCACCGGCGTTCAATCGGCCAACCACCGCGTCCACATCATACACCGCGCCGCCCCAAGGACCGCCCGAGGCCGCCTGCAGCGCCGCCCACAGGCGCGTGTCGTCGGGCAGTTCCGGGTGCGGCGCCAAGTCCGGACGGGGATCGCGCGCGGCCAGGATCGCCGCGCCTTGCTCCGCGCCGAAGCGTTCTTCCCCGTGGCCCACCAGGTCCAGCGAGCCCGTCAAATCGTTGCGGTCCACCACAATGCTCACCATGTCGCCCTCAATAAGCTTGCCGATCGGCCCGCCCGCCAACGCTTCCGGGCCCACGTGGCCGATGCAGGCGCCGGTGGAGACCCCGGAAAAACGCGCATCGGTGATGACCGCCACCTGCTTGCCGAACGGCAAATATTTTAGCGCCGAGGTGATCTGGTAAACCTCCTCCATGACGGAGCCCAGCGGGCCGCAGCAGCACAGCACGATCACGTCGCCGGACTTGATGGCGCCGCCCTTGATCGCTTCAATCGCGGCGGCCTCGCGCGTAAAAACCCGCGCCGGGCCGACTTTGCGGTAGACGCCGTCGGCGTCCACGACGGACGGGTCGATCGAGGTGCTCTTGACCACCGAGCCCTCCGGCGCCAAGTTTCCCTGACAGAAGGCGATAGTGCTGGTCATGCCGCGCGAGCGGGCGCTTTCGGGGCTCATGATCACGTCGTCGGGGTCGACGCCGTCGCGCTCCTTGAGCATTTCGCGCAGCCGGGTGCGCCGCTCAGAGCCTTCCCACCAATCCAACGCCTGCTTGAGCGTGTCGCCCGAGGCGGTCAGCGCCTGCTCTTCCAGCAGCCCCAGCCGCCGCAGGTGGAGCATCACTTCCGGCACGCCGCCGGCCAGGAAGACCTGCACGGTCTTGTACATGGTCGGTCCGTTGGGCAGCACGTCCACCAAACGCGGAATCTGGCGGTTGGCCTTGGACCAGTCCTCGGCCGTGGGACGCGGCAGCCCAGCCATGAAGGCGATGGCCGGCAGGTGCAGGATCAGGTTCGTGGAACCGCCGAACGCCGCGTGGATCGCCATGGCGTTGTGCAACGCGGCCTCGGTCAAAATATCCTTAGCGGAGATGCCGCGCTTACGCTGCTCCATCACGGCGCGGGCGGAGCGGCGGGCGGCGTCCTTCCAGATTTCCTGCCCCGACGGCGCCAGCGCCGAGTGCGGCAACGACAGCCCCAGCGCCTCGGAGATGACCTGTGCGGTCGCCGCCGTGCCCAGGAACTGGCAGCCGCCGCCCGCCGAGCCGCAGGCGCGGCAGCCGGCTTCGGCGGCCTCTTGCAGCGACATCTCTCCGTGGGAGAAGCGGGCGCCGATCGACTGCACCTTGCCGGCGTCCTCGGCCTCGGCGGCGGGCAGCGTCACGCCGCCCGGCACGAGCACGACCGGCAGGTTGTGCATGGCGGCCAGCGCCATCATCATCGCGGGCAGCCCTTTGTCACAAGTCGCGCAGCCGATCACGCCGGCGCGGGTGGGCAGCGAACGAATCAGCCGCCGCAGCACCATGGCGGCGTCATTGCGGTAGGCCAGCGAGTCCATCATGCCCGTGGTGCCCTGGGTGCGGCCGTCGCAGGGGTCGCTGACAAAGCCCGCAAAGGGAATGGCTCCCAGGTTGCGCAGCTCCCAGGCGGCGGCCTGCATCAACAGCCCGACCTCGAAGTGGCCGGTATGATAGCCCAGCGCGATCGGCGTCCCGTCTTCGGCGCGAATGCCCCCCTGGGTGGAGAGGATCAGGATTTCCGGACGCCCGAGCTCAGCGGGGTTCCAGCCCATGCCGGCGTCCTGCGTCCAGCCGAAAATGTCGCCGGAAGGGCGGGAGCGCAACATCTCGGGCGTCAGCGGCAGTTGACCCGAAGGCCCGGCGGCCTTGGTGGTGATTTCGTAAATCGACGGGGATTGCGAATCGAGGATGGGATTCATGGCGAACTTACCATCCTACAGCGGCTCGGGATGCCTGTCTGCGAATCACTTGTCACAATGAGAGGCATGACACGCCGCCAGATCGCCCTCGGCGCCGCCGGCCTGTTCGTGGCCGCCGCGGCGCCCGCCCAGAAAGCAAGGAGCTTTGCAGTGAACCTGACAGAACAGGAATGGCGTGAAAAGCTCACGCCCGAGCAGTTTCGCGTGTTGCGCAAGCACGGCACCGAGCGGGCCGGCTCCAGCCCGCTCGACCGCGTCAAGCAGGCCGGGACCTTCGTCTGCGCCGGCTGCGGGCAGGC
>CAYOPA010000247.1:0-8144 GCA_964405625.1 uncultured Bryobacterales bacterium | reverse complement strand
CCCTCCTCGCCGGGATTTCTTTTTCGCACGGCCCGATGGTGTAGGATAGCAGATTCACGCCTGCGCTACAACGATTTTCCGGCTGACATCCCGACCCGTTTTGGGGGCGTCGAAATTGCACCCGGACACGATCCCGGAAAGGATCCGCGAATACCGCACGGACGTCCGTGTCCCCGGCGGAGAGGTTTCACGGTTCGACGAACACGAGGGCTTGGAAGACGCTGATCTCTACAGGCTATTCGATGCGATCCGCGGGTTTCGGCCGGATCTTTGCGAGTCCGTCCAGAGCAGCGCGCCCGATCCGCCCACCCAGACGCTGACGACCCTCAGCTTTTCGTAGATCCGGTGTTCTCGCTTGTTTCACCCAGCGAAGCGCGGCCTTGCATAAATCCCCCCGACGACGGACAATATGGGCGCTCGTATGTTTCCGCGCCTTATTGCTCTAACCTGCCTTGCGACGGCGACCACACTGGCCGCGCCGGATTTCCAGCGCGACGTGCGACCTCTGCTGTCGGACGCCTGTTTCCATTGTCACGGGCCGGACCCGGAGACGCGCATGGCTGGGTTGCGGCTGGATGTGGAGGAGGCCGCCTATGCTCAGAGGCCGAACGGGACGCCGCTCGCGCCGGGCGATCCGGAGGCGAGCCTCGTCTACCAGCGCATCACACATGAGCAGTCGGCTCTGCGGATGCCGCCGGAGTATTCCCATAAGTCGTTAAGGCCAGAAGACATCGCGAAGATCCGGGAGTGGATCGAGGCTGGCGCGGAGTGGAGCGAGCCGTGGGTATACACGCAATTGGAGCGGCCCGAGCCGCCTTCCGTGCGGAACACGAGCTGGTCGCGTAATCCGATCGACCGCTTCATTCTGGCCGGTCTGGAGGCGCAGGGGCTGACGCCGGCGACCGAGGCCGATCGGCGCACGCTGATCCGGCGGCTATCGCTGGATTTGACTGGCTTGCCGCCGACGCCGACGGATGTGGAGGCCTTCGCCAACGACGCCTCGCCGGACGCTTACGAGAATCTGGTTGACCGGCTGCTGGCCTCGCCCGCCTACGGCGAGCACCGCGCCCGCTTCTGGCTGGACGCGGCGCGCTACGCCGATACGCACGGGCTGCACATCGACAACTACCGCGAGATGTGGCCCTACCGCGATTGGGTGATTGAGGCGTTCAACCAAAACATGCCGTTTGACCGCTTCACGATCGAGCAGTTGGCGGGCGATTTGCTGGAGAACCCGACCCGGGAGCAGCTTATCGCCACGGGTTTTCATCGTTGCAACGTGACGACAAACGAGGGCGGCTCGATCAAGGAGGAAGTGGCTGCGATCTACGCTAAGGACCGCGTGGACACGACCGGGACCGTTTGGCTGGGGCTGACGGTGGGTTGCGCCACCTGTCACGACCACAAGTTCGACCCGATCTCGCAGAAAGATTTCTATGCCATGGCGGCGTTCTTCCGGAACACGACTCAGGATCCGATGGACGGCAACATCTACGACACGCCGCCGGTGATTTTCGTGCCGTCGAATGAGGATGCGCCGCGCTGGGACGCTCTGCTGAAGGAGTTGCCGGACGCGCACGAGACGCTCGACGCGATCGCCGAGAGGGCGGATGTTTCGGATTGGATCGAGTCCAGGCAACGCAAGGAGTGGGCGCCGGGCGCGTTTGATTCCTCCGAGACGCTGCTGGTGGACGCCGCGACGGCGGGACTGCGGTCGTCGCCGAGCGTGCGTTCAAAGAAAGGCGCGCTGGAGCTGGGCGACGAGGGTTGGGTCCAGATCGACGGCGTAAAGCCGGCTCGCTCGGGCGGACCGTTCACGATTGCGGTGCGGTTCCGGCTGAACGAGACCAAGGGGGCGCGGACGCTGGCGTCTCAAAGCCACTACAACCTGGACCCGGACCTGGACGCCGACCGCGGTTGGATGCTGGAAGTTCGCGACGGGCGACCGCAGATCACGATGCGGTCGGACCGCAGCCAGGAATTCGGCATGCAGGCCCGCAAGAAGGAGCTCGTGGAGGCCGGCCGGGTGCATCACCTGACCGTGACGTACGACGGCGAGCGGCAGCGCGAAGGGATTCGGATGTTCTTGGACGGCGAGCCGCTGCCTCTGGAGCGGACCGGGCGGGCGCTGCGCGAGCTGAAGGCCGAGATCGCCGTGGATGAGCCGCTGACGTTGGGCGCCAGGGCGCTGAAGGTCGAAAACCCGGACGATGATCCGTTTGGATCGTTCGTGAAGGGCGCCCTGCTGGAGCTGCGGGCCTTCGACCGGGCGCTGACGGACCCGGAGGCGAGGTTGCTGGCGCTGTGGGACGCGGTGGAGAGCTCACAGGGCAAGAAGGCTCGCAAGCTGGACCAGCGGGAGCGGGAGGCGCTGCGGCAGTACGCGTTGGTGCGCGAGAACAACGAGTTTCAGCAGGCCTCGGCGCGGCTCGACGCTTTGCAGACCGAGCGGCTGGCGCTGTTGCGACGGACGCCGGTAACGCATATTCAGCAGGAGCAGGACGAGGAGCCTTTCGCGCATATTTTGCACCGCGGCATGTACGACCAGCCGAAGGAAAAGGTTGCGCCGGCGACGCCCGGGGTGTTGCCGCCGATGCCGGAGGATCTGCCGAAGAATCGGTTGGGGCTGGCGAATTGGCTGATGTCGAAGGAGAACCCGCTGCCGGCGCGGGTGACGGCGAACCGCTTCTGGCAGGAGCTGTTTGGCGCGGGGATTGTGGAAACGGCCGAGGATTTCGGCTCGCAGGGGACCCCCGCGACGAACCCGGAGCTGTTGGACTGGCTGGCGGCTGAGCTGCGCGACTCGGGCTGGAACGTGAAGGGGCTGATGAAGACGATGGCGATGTCGGCGACTTATCGGCAGTCGGCGGCGGCCACGCAGGACAAGCTCGAAAAGGACCCGTTGAACAAGCTGTTGTCGCGCGGGCCGCGTTTTCGCATGGACGGCGAGATGGTGCGCGACTATGCGTTGGCGGCCAGCGGCCTGCTCAAGGACGAAGTCGGCGGCCCGAGCGTGAAGCCGTATCAGCCCGGCGAGATCTGGGAGACGGTCGCCATGCGCGGCAGTAACACGCGCTTCTACGATCCCGACGAGGGCGAGAAGCTTTACAGGCGGAGCTTGTATACGTTCTGGAAGCGGTCGGCGCCGCACCCGGCGATGGAGATTTTCAACGCGCCCACGCGGGAACAATGCACGGTGCGTCGGGAGCGGACGAATACTCCATTGCAAGCGCTGGTGGCGATGAACGATCCGCAGTTCGTGGAGGCGGCGCGGCGGCTGGGCTCGCAGGCGGCGACGCGGTCGAACGATTTTGACGAGCGACTGGATTTCTTGACCGGGAAGCTGTTGGCGCGGCGCTTCAGCGACAGCGAGCGGGCCGCGGCGCGGCGGTCGTATCAGAGGTTTATGCAGCACTACGATTCACACCCGGAGGATGCGCGGGCGCTGCTGGCGGTGGGGGCGTCGCCGCCTTCGGAGGGGCCTGCGCCGGAGTCCGCGGCGTGGACGATGGTGGCGAACCAGTTGCTGAACTTGGATGAGGTGTTGAATAAATGACGATTCCCAAGCCCACGAACAACGCAGCCGCCCACGCCATCCGCACCGAGACGCGCCGCCAGTTCTTCGCCCAAGGCGCGCGGGGCCTGGGAGTCGCCGCGCTAGCGTCGATGCTGGGCGAGCAAGCCGGCGCGGCGCCGCGCGTCGAAGGCGACGGGTTGGCTTCGCTGCCGCACTTCGCGCCCAAGGCCAAGCGGGCGATCTATCTGCATCTGGTGGGCGCGCCGCCGCAGATGGAGACGTTTGATTACAAGCCCGGCATGCGGGAGTGGTACGACAAGGATCTGCCCGACTCCATCCGCCAGGGCCAGCGGCTGACTACGATGACCTCGGGCCAGACGCGGTTTCCGATCGCGCCGTCGATCTATGATTTTTCGCAGCACGGCCAGTCCGGCGCGTGGATCTCGGAGCTGCTGCCCTATACGGCGAAGATGGCGGACGACATCGCCATTGTGCGCTCGATGCACACCGAGGCGATCAACCACGAGCCCGCGATCACGTTTATCCAGACCGGCAACCAGATTGCGGGAAAGCCTTGCATCGGCAGTTGGATCGCCTACGGGCTGGGCTCGATGAACCGTGATCTGCCGACGTTCGTGGTGATGAACGCCACGCATTCGCACCCCAAAGCGAACGTGCAGGCGATCTCGGCGCGGCTGTGGAGCGCGGGCTTCCTGTCGGCCAAGTATGCGGGCGTTGCGCTGCGGGCCGGGGCCGACCCGGTGCTGTATATCAACAATCCCGACGGGGTGCCGCGGAGCGTGCGGCGCACCATGCTGGACGGATTGAGCGAGCTCAATCAGCTCCAGCACGAGCGCATCGCCGACCCCGAAACGCTGGCGCGAATTGAGCAGTACGAGATGGCGTTTCGGATGCAGTCGTCGGCGCCGGAACTGACGGATCTGTCAGGCGAGCCGGAGTCGGTCTATCAGCTGTACGGCGACGAGGCGCGCAAGCCGGGCACGGTGGCGCACAGTTGCCTGATGGCGCGCCGCATGATGGAGCGCGACGTGCGCTTCGTGCAGATCTACCAGCGCGGCTGGGACGTGCACAACTCGCTGCCGGAGACGCTGCCGAGCATGTGCCGCGACGTGGACCAGCCGATCCATGGGCTGGTGCAGGACTTGAAGCAGCGGGGACTGCTGGACGAGACGCTGGTGGTCTTCAGCGGGGAGTTCGGCCGGACGATCTACTGCCAGGGCAAGCTGAGCAAGGATACGTATGGGCGCGACCATCACCCGCGCTGCTACTCGATGTGGATGGCAGGCGGCGGCGTGAAGGGCGGCGTGGTGCATGGGGAGACGGACGAGTTCTCGTACAACATCGTCAAGGATCCGGTGCACATTCGCGACTGGCAGGCGACCATGCTTCGGCTGTTCGGAATCGACAACGAACGGTTTACGTATCAGTACCAGGGGCTGGATCAGAAGCTCACGGGCGTGGAGCCGGCAAAGGTCGTGGAGGCGCTGCTGGCGTAGTGAGCCGCGCTCGATAACCCGCGATAGCCGCGGGCGTAGCGCCTGGGGCTCGGTTCCAGTCAGGCTCGGTTGCGCTCAGCTCAGATGCTTCTTGAAGAACGCCATCGCCCGGTCCTCGGCCAGCTTGGCGGCCGGTTCGTCGAAGCGGGGCGTGCTGTAGTTGTGGAAGCCGTGGTTGACGGCGGGATAGAAGTAGACCTCGTACTGCTTGTTGTTGGCCTTTAAGGCCTTCTCATACTCCGGCCAGCCGGCGTTGACGCGCTCGTCGAGCTCGGCGTAGTGCAACTGTAAGGGCGCCCGGATGTTGGGTACGTCTTCCGTCGGCGCCTGCCGCCCGTAGAACGGAACGGCGGCGGCGAGGGTGGGCATCCGAGCCGCCACGCCATTGCACACCCCCGCGCCGTAGCAGAAGCCGATGGCGCCGACTTTGCCGGTGCAGTCCGGGTGCTTTTGCAAGAACTCCGCCGCCGCCTGGAAGTCCTGGAACAGCTTCGCGCCGTCGAGCTTGCTCTGCATCTCGCGGCCTTCGTCGTCCGTGCCGGGATAGCCGCCATACGGGGTCAACCCGTCCGGGCCGAATGCCAAATAGCCGGCCGCGCCGAAACGCCGAACAACATCCGCCATGTACGGGTTCAGGCCGCGGTTTTCGTGGATGACGAGCACGCCGGGCAACTTGCCGCTCTTGCCCTTGGGGCGGGCGACATAGGCATTCACCGTGCCGTGGCCGTTGGGCGAGGGGTAGTCGACGTGCGACGTCTCGATGCGGCTGTCGTTTTCGGGAACCTGCTGCGCCTGAGCGTAGTCAGCCAGCAGCGAGGCGGCGCTGACGCCGCCGATGGCCAGTGGGGCCGCGCGGTCGAGAAAATCCCGGCGGCTGAGCTCGCCGTGGACGTACTGGTCAAACATCGCCATCACTTGAGGGTGGAAGTCGGAAGCTCTTAGCCTTGCCATTTCCGGCTGATCGTAGCAGAAAATTTAGGTGTGCGCCGCAACCTTGTGCGCTGTTCCATCCAGTCTCGGTAGGCTGTTGAGACACGATGAGCGATATCGGAAATCAACCGCAGTGGCGGCCCTCCCCGCAAAGAATCGCCGCCGCGAACATGACGCGCTTTCTGGCGGCGACCGGACACGCCGACTACGATGCGCTCTACCGCTGGTCGATCGACCGGCCGGCGGCGTTCTGGGACGCCGTGGCGACGTTTTGCGGATTGGAGCTTGACGCCGAGCCGGCTTCCATCCTCGAAGACTCGCACAAGATGCCCGGCGGTCGCTGGTTCTCCAGCGCCTGGCTCAACTTCGCCCGTAATCTGCTTCGTTTCGACGACGACCGCGAGGCCCTGGTTTTTTGGAACGAGAATGGCCGGCAACGGAGCCTGACCTACGCCGAGCTGCGCCGCACGGTCGCCCGATTCGCGGCCAGCCTGGCCGATGCCGGCGTTGAGCCTGGCGACCGGGTCGCGGGCTTTGTTCCGAACTGTCCCGAGGCGGTCGTCGCCATGCTCGCCGCGACCAGCCTGGGCGCGGTGTGGTCGTCCTGCTCGCCGGATTTCGGCTACGAGGGCGCCATCGACCGCTTCGGGCAGATTCAGCCCAAGGTCCTGGTTACCGCGGACGGCTACCTGTACGCGGGAAAGGAGTTTGACTCGCTGGACAGGGTGCGCCGGCTGGCGGCGACCGTGGGCTCCATTGAGCGGGTCGTCGTGATCCCCTACCGCAGCCCGGCGCCCGACCTCTCGGGGTTACCCCGGCCCTCGCTGTTTGATGATTTTGGCCGAGACGACCGCGAGCTTGCCTTTGCTTCCTTGCCCTTCGACCATCCCGTCTACATCCTGTATTCCTCGGGGACGACGGGGAAGCCCAAGTGCATCGTCCACGGCGCCGGCGGCACGCTGTTGCAACACCTCAAGGAGCAGGTCTTGCACACGGACCTGAAGCGCGACGATCGCCTGTTCTACTTCACCACTTCCGGCTGGATGATGTGGAACTGGCTGGTCTCGGGTTTGGCGACCGGGGCGACGCTGGTTCTATATGACGGTTCGCCGTTCCACCCGACGCCGAATCAACTGTGGCGGATGGCCGAGCGCGAGCGCATCACGGTTTTTGGAACCAGCGCCAAATATCTGGCCGCCTGCGAAAAGCACGGCCTCGCACCGAAGGCAACTCGCGACCTGTCGAGCGTCCGCACGATCCTGTCCACCGGCTCGCCGCTGGCGCCGGAGAGCTTTGACTACGTCTATTCCCAGATCAAAGCCGACGTGCAATTGGCCTCGATTTCAGGCGGCACGGACATTGTTTCGTGCTTCGCGCTGGGCAATCCGATCGCGCCGGTCTGGCGGGGCGAGATCCAGGCGCGGGGGCTGGGCATGAAGGTCGAGATCTTCGATGAGGACGGCCAAGCCTTGCCCGCCGGCGAGAAAGGCGAGTTGGTCTGCTCGGCGCCGTTTCCTTCAATGCCGCTGGGATTCTGGGACGACCCGGATCAACTTAGCTATCTCGAAGCCTACTTCTCCCGCTATCCAAGCGTGTGGCGCCATGGGGACTATTGCGAGCTTACCGAGCATGGCGGCATGATCATCTGGGGCCGCTCGGACGCGGTGCTCAATCCAGGCGGCGTACGCATCGGGACGGCGGAGATCTATCGGGCCGTGGAGTCGCTGGCGGAGATCGAGGAGGCCTGCGCGATTGGGCAGCAGTGGGACGGCGACGTGCGGGTGGTTCTGTTCGTCAAGCTCAAGGCCGCTGCGGAGCTTACCGATGAGCTGACCGCGGCGATTCGCAAGGAGATCCGGGCCAAGGCCACGCCGCGTCACGCTCCGGCGAAGATCATCGCGGTGGCCGACATTCCACGCACGCGCAACGGCAAGATCGCCGAGCTCGCCGTGCGGAACATCGTCCACGGGCGGGCGGCCGGCAATCGCGAGGCTCTGGCGAATCCGGAGGCGCTGGAGTTTTTTCGGGATTTGCCGGAGCTGCGGGCTTGAGACAAATGTAGAGTGTCGGGCCACAGGCCCGACTGCACGGCGCAGCCGTGCGCCACGACGCTCGTTCGAAGTTAGTTATGTAGGCTCTTCCGGGAACTCAGTGGGTAGCGGGCGCCTCTGGACCGCCGA
>CAYOPA010000246.1:0-8146 GCA_964405625.1 uncultured Bryobacterales bacterium | reverse complement strand
GGGACCATCCCCGGCGGCGTGCTGCTGGTCGGCCAGGGCGACCGTATCCTGCATCACCGCGCCTATGGCAACCGCAGCTTGATCCCGACCAAGGAACCGACCCGAGTCGACACCATTTACGATTGCGCCTCGCTGACGAAAGTTGTCGTCACCGCGCCCGCCGTGATGATGCTCGTGGAGGAAGGCAAGGTTCGGCTCGACGACCCCGTCACGAGCTATCTGCCCGATTTCCGCAAGGGCGACTCTCCCATCACCGTCCGTCAGTTGCTCACGCACTACTCCGGCCTGCGGCCCGATGTGGACCTGGAACCGGAATGGGCCGGCTACCAAACCGGCATCGCCAAGGCCTACGCGGAGGTCCCCGTCGCCAAGCCGGACGAGAAGTTTATCTACAGCGATATCAACTACATCCTGCTCGCCGAGCTTGTCCGGAAGGTGAGCGGCCTGCGCATCGATGAATTCGCCCGGCAGCGCATCCTGGAGCCGCTGGGGATGCGCGACGCGTCCTTTAGTCCGGCTGCTTCGTTCGCCGGTCGCATCGCCCCGACGGAGCGGTTGCCTGGCGGCGCCTTGCTGCAAGGGGTCGTGCATGACCCCACCACCCGCTACATGGGCGGGGTCGCCGGCCACGCCGGGCTTTTCGCCACGGCCGAGGACTTGAGCCGCTACGTCCGCATGGTCCTGCGCGGCGGCGAGCTCGAGGGCGTCCGCCTGCTCAGCCCGCTGGGCGTGGCCGCCATGACCCGCCCGCAATCACCTCACGGCAAGCCCGCTCGCGGCCTGGGCTGGGACATCGGTTCGCCCTATGCCTCCCCGCGCGGCGACCTTTTCGGGAATGCCTCCTTCGGGCATACCGGCTTCACCGGCACGTCGATCTGGATCGATCCGCCGACGAACGGCTACGTGATCTTGATGACCAACCGGTTGCATCCGCAGCCCGGCCGGGGATCAATCGTCAGCCTGCGCAGCCGTGTCGCCTCCGCGGCGGCGGCTTGGTTGGCGTCCTCGGCGCCGCCCCAGAAGACGGACTCCGGGCTGGCGCCACAACCGCCGCCGGCCCCGCAGTCCCAGCCGGACCTGGGAGTTGTGCTGACAGGCCTGGACGTGCTGGTCGCCGAGGATTTTCAACGGCTGGCGGGCCAGAAAATCGGCCTCGTCACCAACCACACCGGCATCGACCGTACCGGCCGCACCAACGTCGAGTTGCTTGCTTCGACGCCGCGGGTCGAGCTCGCCGCGATCTTCGCCCCCGAACATGGCTTTGCCGGAAAGCTCGACCAGGAGCGCATCGAGGACGGCATTGACGGGCGCAGCGGCGCGAAAATCCACAGTCTCTATCAAGGCGACAGACGCCGGCCGACACCCGAAATGCTGACCGGGCTCGACGCTTTGGTCTTCGATATCCAGGACATCGGCGCTCGCTTCTATACCTACAGCACTACTCTGGCCTACTGTTTGGAAGAAGCGGCCAAGGCCGGCTTGCCCGTCTACGTTCTCGACCGGCCGAATCCGATCACCGGCGTGCGCGTTGGCGGTCCCGTGCTGGACGCAGACCTCAAGTCCTTCATTGGCTACCTGCCGGGGATGCCCGTCCAGCACGGCATGACGATCGGCGAGCTTGCCCTGCTGTTCAATCAGGAAAACAAGCTCGCCGCGGATGTGCGCGTTGTCGAGATGCGGGGCTGGCGCCGGGAGATGTGGTTTGACGAGACCGGGCTGCCCTGGGTGGACCCGTCGCCGAATATCCGCTCACTCACACAGGCGATCCTCTATCCGGGCGTCGCTCTGCTGGAGGGACTGACGAACTACTCGGTGGGCCGGGGAACCGACGCGCCGTTTCAGTTTGTCGGCGCGGAGTGGATGGACGCCACCGCCCTGGCCGGAGACCTGCGGACCGCCGCGGCCATTCGTCCTTACGCGGTCACCCGCACCCCGACGGAATCACGCTTGTCAGGCACGACGATACCTGGCCTATGGCTCGAGCCGATCGACCGGGAGCGCTTCGATTCCATGCGCTTCGGCCTCGACGTCGCGGGAGCCTTAGCGCTTCGCCACGGCGCACACATAAACTGGAGCCAGACCGCTAAACTGGTAGGCGATCAGCAGACGCTGGACGATTGGCGTCAGGGCGTCCCCACTGATCAGATTTGGCGCCGCTGGGAGGACGAAACTGTCCCTTTCGCGCGGAGCCGGGCCGCCGTCTTGCTCTACTGACCGCGCCGTGTCCGACGGCGCGAAAAAAAACACCCCGCCTCCGGTTCATACCGCCCGATGCCAAAATATCAACGGAGTTTGGGCGGCCTTCCGGCCGCCCCTCCGCCGTTTGCACTACTCCTCGTCCGTGTCTTTGCCCTTGTTGGTGGCGCGCACTTTCTTGCGCTCCTGGGCGTCCTTCATCCAAGCCGGCGGACGACCGCGCCGCTTTCCCCGGCCA
This sequence comes from uncultured Bryobacterales bacterium, assembly GCA_964405625.1. Classification (GTDB taxonomy): domain Bacteria; phylum Acidobacteriota; class Terriglobia; order Bryobacterales; family UBA6623; genus RI-231. The sequence goes on along the minus strand of CAYOPA010000246.1, from coordinate 5,712 downwards.
CGAGCCAAACGCTCGAGTGAAATGATTGCGTCCTCAATCTGTTCGCGTTCCTGGCGAAGCTCCTGCAGGATCTTATTGACGTCCACTTTTTGAAATCCTCCGATTGCTCTCCGATGCCGTCATCGTCCCTGGGGGGACCCATCAGCTGGGAAGACGCCCGACTGGCGCCGCTTCGATCGCGTCGTGTTCCGGAATCGGAACAGCGTACGCAGAAAACTCCCGGCTGCTGTATGTTATAGCAGCCGATTTCGGTGCGAGTCAATAGTTTTGTTCTGAAATCGGAACAGATTTTTTTCTCGTGCCATCTTGGGCAACGAAGGGAGCGTTTGTCTGAGCTCAGAGCCGTCCCCGATGGGCCGGCTCGCGCCACAAGACCGTATTTCAGCAACGCCGGACCCGCAAGCGTCGTCCCGCCGGTCTCGAACGCCTTCTCATTATGCATTAATTCGACGCTAAGTCGACAAATTTTTGCGTCGACGCCAAAAATAGAATGGCGCCCCCAACAGAATCAGCGCCAAGCCGCGCAGCGATTCCACCGGCGACTGCACCAGCGTCATTGCCACCAGCGCGGCGGCGACCAGCACGAAAACCCCTGGTATCACTGGGTATCCCAGCGCGCGGTAGGGCCGTTCGAGGTCCGGCCGCTTGCGCCGCAGCACGAAGACGCTGGCGGCGGAAAGCCCGTACAAGATCCAGCTTGCGAAGATCACGTACGTAAAGAGCGCCTCATATCGGCCCGAAAGCACCAGTAGCATGCCCCACAGCGAAAGCGCCAATATCGACACGTGCGGCGTGCGATATTGCGGATGCACGGCTGCCAGCGGCTCGAAAAAGTAGCCGTCGCGCGACATGGCGTACGGGACGCGGGCGCCGGAGAGGATGGAGCCGTTGAGGGCGGCGAAAATCGAGATCATCGCCGCCAGCGCCACCGCATCGCCGCCCCGCTCGCCCAGAAAGCGCTTGGCCGCCTCGCTGGCGACGCGGTCGCTGGCCGCCACGGCGTCCGCGTCGAGCACGTAGAAGTACGCAACGTTCACGGCGAGGTAGATCGCCATCACGGTCAGCACGCCGCCGATGAGGGCCCGCGGGATATTGCGCTGAGGGTTGCGAACCTCCCCCGAAGCCATCGTGACGTTGTTCCAGCCGTCGTAGGCCCACAAAGCAGCGACCAGCGCCACAAAGAAACCGGAAATGCCGCCGCTGTGCGCGGTCTCGCTGGCGAGGTTGGCCGCCGAGCCGCCGCCCAATGCCGCCGAGAGCGCGACGATCGACAGGATCAGGACGATCTTGAGGGCCGTCACCGCGCTCTGCACCCGGCCGCCGACCTTGACCCCAAAATAGTTCAGGACGCCAAGCCCTAGGATCAACGCCATCGCCAGAATCTGCCCGTGGGAGACCTCCACCGAGCCCCCCAAGGGCAGCCAGATGTGGAACCATACGCCCTCCAGGGCCGGAAAGAAGTTCGCGAGGTAGTAGAAGAACGCCGTCGCCAAGGCTGCCAACGCCCCGCTCTTGGCGACCCAGAACTGGGTCCAGCCGTAAATGAAGCTCCAGAAAGGCCCATAAGCCTCGCGCAGGTAGACGTATTCGCCTCCGGCGTGGGGCAGCGCCGCGCCGAGCTCGGCGTAGGTCAGGGCGCCCGCCAGCGACAGCAGGCCGCCGAAAGCGAACACAAACAGGACCATGCCGGGCGATCCCACGGCCTTGACCATCGTGCTAGGCACCAAGAAGATCCCGCTGCCGATGATGGTGCCGACCACGATCGACGAGGCCTCCAGCGCGCTCAGGTTTCGCAGCAGTTGCGGGCGGTTCTCCGCGCTCATTGGCTTACACCCTCGGAGGCGGCCGCGGCCGGCCTCAGGTACGACGCCGCCAGTCCGCCGCAGAACGTCGTCGTCGCGCCGATGACGACGTACCAAGTCCAGGCGACCGACGTGCCGAAAGTTACATAGATCACCATGCTCAAGCCCAGAGCCATGCCGGCCATCGCGGCCGATTCGCTCACCCGGCGCGTCAGGACGCCGAGGCTGAACACGCCTAACAGAGCCCCCAGCGGAATGGAGGCGATAGCTAGCCCGGCTTCGAGCACCGGCCCCCACTGTCGCGCCGCCGCGGCGATACCCATTAAGACCGCGCCCCAGGCCAGCGTCACCCACCGTGACAGCCGCAGCCGGTCGGTCTCCAGCGGGATGCGCGAGCCCAAGGTCGGCAGCACCAAGTCCATCATGGTCGCCGATGCCAGGGAATTGAGCGCGGCGGAGATGTTTGACATCGCCGCCGCCAGAATCGAGGCGATTACGATGCCCGCCGCGATGGGCGGCATCTCCCGCCAGATGAACTCCGGATAGAGACGGTCGAGCGGTATGGGCGCCGCCGTCCCGGTCGTCTCATGCCAGACGTACAGCAGCACGCCGATGGTTAGAAATAGCGAGAACTGGAAGAAGATCACCAGCCAGCTCGACATTAGCGCCAAGCGGCTGGCCTGCTGGGTGCGGGCGCTCAGCAGGCGCTGCACCACGAGCTGGTCGGTCCCGTGGGTAGCCGTGGCCAGGAAGCAGCCGCCCAGCAGGCCGGCCCAAAACGTGTACGTATCCGAGAAAAACGGCTTGCCCTCGGCGGCGGTCCAGTGGAAGACGCGCCAGCGGTCGGCCGACTCCGCGATCGTCTCCCAGCCGGCCGGCAGGCCCCTCCAAATCAGCCAAAAGCTCAACAAGGCGCCCGCTACGTACAGGAACATCTGCACCACGTCCGTCCAGATCACGGCCGTCATGCCGCCGTGGAACGTGTAGAACAGCGTCAGCAGCGTGATGAGGAAGATGGAAGCAAGATCGCCTGTCTCCAGCACGACGCCTACTACCAACGAGATCGCAAACACCCGCACGCCTTCGGCAAGCGAGCGCGTCACCAGGAAGGTCGTGGAGGTGAGCTTGCGCAGCCGGTAACCGAAACGACGTTCGATCAGCTCGTAGGCGGTGTAGATTTCTCCTTTCCAGTAGGCGGGGATGAACAGAACGGAGATCACCACCCTGGCGAGCAGATAGCCGAAGACGAGCTGCAGGAAGCCCAGATCGGAGCCGAACGCCAACGCGGGCGTGCCGATGATCGTCAAAGTGCTGGTCTCAGCGGCCACGATCGACAGGGAGATCGCCCACCACGGCGCCACCCTGCCGCCGAGGAAGTAGTCCTTGAGCGTCTTCTGCGACCCGCGAAAGCGCGCCCCAAAGGCCGTGACGGTGATAAGATAGGCGACGATCAACCCCAGGTCGACGATACGATCGGACATAAGATGGGGCTCTTCGAAAGAAGGCCCGAATTGTAACACTGCAACGCTCGCAGCCGTCACACGGTGCGACCGCGTTTGGATAGAGAGACGAGGGAACGTGACTCGCGACTTCCGCCACGCAGCGGAGTCGGATCGTGAAAGACGGTGGACGCTGTTGCGCGGGCTGGCGGGGTCGTTTATACTCCGCGTTTAGCTCGACCTTGCGTCCGCGCAGCTCGAGCCTGTGCAGACTCGTGCCCGAAGCCGTCAAGACGACCGTAGGGTCCGAGTCGCACTCGCTGCTGTTGGAGAATTCGACCATGCTGAGAAAGTTCACAAACCTGAGTGTCGCCGCGTGCCTGCTGCTGCTGGTCGCGTCGGTGGCAACTCCTTCCCCGCAGGAAGAGAACCAAAAAGTCCCCAAGGACCAAGCTGAGTACGAGCTGGCGAACAAAACGTTCACAGCCGTTCAGGGCGGCGATTGGAAGACAGCGCTCGCGGGCCTCGACGAATGGAAAGAGAAGTACCCCGACAGCGCCTTCAAAGAGGACTGGACGCGCCTGTACATGCGCGGCTACCAGAATACGGGCCAGAAGGAAAAGGCGATCGCCATCGCCAAGGACATCCTGAAAGCCTCGCCCAACGACTTCGAGTCCAACTTCTTGATTGCCTCGATGGCGCCGACGATGGGCGCTTCGGATCCGTCGATGTTGGACGCCGGAGAGAAAGCCGCCAAAGCGGTGCTGGCCAACCGGCCGGCTCAGGCCAGCGACGAACAGTGGAAGCCGCTGCAGCTCACCGCTTACCAGACCCTCGGCTGGATCGCAATGCAAAAGAAGGACCACACGGAAGCTGAAAAGCAGTTCCTGACGGTCCTGAAGCTCAATCCCAACGCCGCCCAGGTTAGCTACTGGCTCGGCAACGAGGTGCTCGCCCAAGGCAACCCCAACAAGAACGAGCTGGCGCTGTTCTCTTTCGCGCGCGCCGCGGTTTATGAAGGCGAAGGCGCCCTGAACCCGCAAGGCCGCGAGCAGGTGGACACCTACCTCAAGAAGGTTTACACCAACTACCACGGCTCCGAGGAAGGGCTCGACCAGATCAAGGCCATGGCCAAAACCCAGGCATTGCCTCCGGCGGATCTAAAGATCCTGTCCAAGGACGTGATCGAGTTCGAGAAGGAGCAGGCTTCCCGCAAGGCCGAACCGCTGCTTTGGGTCTATAAGGACCTCAAGGACGCGCTGACCGGCCCGCAAGGCGGTAGCACCTGGAACGAGCTCAACGGCAAGCTCACGCCCAAGATGCAGCTCTACGTGGTCGGCTCGGACTCGGCGCGCCCGCAGGTCGTGAGCTTCTCGTCCACCAAGGGCGGCCCGGTGGAGGTTGTCGTCAACCTCGAAAACCGTCTGCGTGAGGCGCCCGGCGTCGGCACTAAGCGGACCATCGAAGGCGTCGCCTCCAACCTGAGCAAGGATCCGTTCAAGCTCACGCTCACCAGCGGCAGCATCCAATAGGGCCAGGACCTCCAACAGCAGACCGGCGACGGCCGTCCCATTCGGGGGCGGCCGTTCGTCGTTTAGCGGCCGATTTTCGCGCTCCGGCGCCCGATCTTGACCGCTCCGTATAGATTTGTTAGCGTGCGAGTAGATCAATCTGTACACTTTGGTATAGATTTGACTTTCCGCACGGCGCGGACAACGCATATGAGCACCACCACCGACGAGCTCGAGATCCTTGCAACGCAAGACTACAAGTACGGCTGGACGACCGAGATCGAGACCGACTCAGCGCCCCCAGGGCTGAACGAAGAGATCATCGTCTGGATCTCGCGCGAGAAGAAAAACGAGCCCCAATGGCTGACCGAGTGGCGGCTGGCGGCCTACCGGCATTGGCTCCAAATGAAGGAGCCGACCTGGCCGAACGTGCACTACGCGCCCGTCGACTACCAGGCCCTCTCCTACTACTCGGCCCCGAAGAAGAAAGACGGACCCAAGAGCCTCGACGAGGTCGATCCGGAGTTGCTGGCGACCTACGAGAAGCTCGGCATTCCGCTCGCCGAGCGCGAGCTGCTCGCCGGCGTGGCGGTCGATGCGGTCTTCGACTCGGTCTCGGTCGCGACAACGTTTCGGCACAAGCTGGCCGAGAAGGGCATCATCTTCTGCTCGTTTTCCGAAGCCGTGCAGGATCACCCTGAGTTGGTGCGCAAGTACCTGGGCTCGGTCGTGCCGACGACGGACAACTTTTTTGCGGCGCTGAACTCGGCGGTCTTCACTGACGGTTCGTTCTGCTACATCCCCAAGGGCGTGCGCTGCCCGATGGAGCTGTCGACGTACTTCCGCATCAACGCCGCCAATACGGGGCAGTTCGAGCGGACGCTGATTGTCGCCGACGAGGGTAGCTACGTCAGCTACCTGGAGGGCTGCACCGCGCCGATGCGCGACGAAAACCAGCTC
>CAYOPA010000245.1:0-8147 GCA_964405625.1 uncultured Bryobacterales bacterium | reverse complement strand
GGCTGCCGCTCGCCCTCCAGCCACGAAAGATTGGCGATGCGTCCGGCTTGGTCGATGTCGATTCCCACCAACCCGCCGCGCTCGTCGAAGTCCAGAATCACGCCGGGCGCGGCCTCTTTGGCGTCGGCGCCCACGCGGTCCGACAGCTCAATGTAGAGCGAGTCCGTCTCTTTGTAGTAGCGAAACCTCACGCTTGCTCCTTGGCTTCATGACGCCGTGATCGTCCCGTCGGGATAGGCGTCATGCACGGTCTTGCCGTCGCCGAGCGTGACCACCCGCAGGGGCCTGGCGAGCTCATCCACGGAAATCCAATACAGCACGCGGTCGTCGCCTTCGACCTCGATGCGCTCGGGACGCCGCAACGCCCGCTCGCACCATTCGCGACGAAGGTAGGGGCGTTTGCGCAGAATCTGCTCCTCGAAGTAGCGCGTCGTTTGCATGGAACCGCCCTCGATCGTTCCGGCTCTCATTCGGATTATAGGCGGCGCGGAGCGGCCCCAACGTCGTAAGCCATCCTCTACCTCGCCACGGCCCGGCTTACAATTGAGGCTATGGCGCGAAAGCTTCTTCCCCTGATACTGTTGGCGCTCGCGGCGCCGCTGGCCGCCCAGGAGACCCGCGACCCCGAAGCGGTGGCCGTCGCCCACCGCCTGCACCAGGCGATGGGCGGGCTCGAAGCGTGGAACAACACCCGCTACATCCGTTTTGACTTCAAAGTTGGCCCAAAGGGCGAGATCCCCGCCGGCCGCGCCCATCTCTGGGACAAGTGGGAGGGCCGCTACCGCCTGGAGCAGCAGACCGAGGACGGCGAAACGCAAGTCACGCTCTTCAACGCCTACAACAAGACCGGCGCCGTCTACCGCGACGGCGTGAAGCTGCCCGACGCCGAAGCCGAGCCGCTGCTCGACGCCGCGCACGGAGCGTTCATCAACGACACCTACTGGCTGGCGATGCCCTGGAAATGGCTCGACCCCGGCGTCAACCTGAAATCGCTGGGCGAGCGGGAGCACAACGGCAAGAGCTACGACGTGGTCGAGCTGAGCTTCCACAACGTCGGCCGCACGCCGGGCGACCGCTACCGAGGCTTCGTCGCCAAGGATACGAACCTGATGGAGCATTGGGAGTACACGCTGCAAAGCGATCGCGAAGGGTCGTGGGACTGGCGGTACCTGGAGACCAACGGCATCAAGCTGGCGTCGACGCACTTGAACGACGAGGGCCGCGAGATCAACATGGGCGCGGTGAAGGCGTCGGCTGACGTGAACGAGGCGCACTTCACGGACCCGGCTGCGATGCTGCGGTAGGGGCGGGTCTCAGGGCAACAGAAACCGAACCCCACACGTCAGTGTGGGGCCCAAGCCGGCTATTCCACGGCCGAAATCGGCTATCGCTCGATCGCCACGACCCGCGCCGGCGCTCCGTCGGCGCCAAGAATTTTCAGCGGCAGGGCAGCGACTTCCACGCGGTTGCTCGCAATCGAGCCCAGGTTGCACAGGTACTCGATCATCGGAATCCCCCGGCGCAACAGCACGTCGTGGCTGACGAAGTCCGACATGGGCGGCGTCACGCCGTCGAGCAGACCGCGAATCGGATAATCCTGCGGGAAATCATAGCCGACCACGGCGGGCTGTTGCGCCAGCAGCCACTCGCAGGCGTCGCGGGTCAGGTGCGGCGCGCGGGTCCAGAATTCCTTGACGGACAAGGGATACCGCTCGTCCCAGGCGGTCTTCAGCAACACGATGTCGCCAGGACGAACGTGGCTCCCCGCGGCGGCAAGCTGCTCGGCCGAGATCGCGGAGTTTTCGGCAATTCCGCTCAGGTCCAGCAAGGCCGCTTCTCCCATGAGCGTTTTCAGATCGAAATCCGTGGTTGTCCAACCGTCGGGCAGCATGTGGCGCGGGGCGTCGATATGGGTAAACCCATGCACCGCGAAGCCGACGCGGGTGATCTGAAAGTCGTCCCCCGCACCGAAAGAGGCTGTCAGCGAGCGCTCCACCTTCCAGCGAAAGTGGTCTTCAATGGGGTAGGTCAAGTCGACGATTCGCACGGCGCCTCAGGCTATCGGTCCGGCGGGGCTTGACGCAAGGGCGCCGGAACGCGGATAACGGTGAGGCGCCCATGAGCATGAAAGATCGAGTCGCCGTCATCACCGGCGGAGCCGCCGGAATCGGCAAAGCCTGCGCCATCCGCTTCGCCCACGAGGGCATGCGGCTGGTGCTGGCGGACCTCGACGAGCAAGACGGCGAGCGCACGCTGGAGACCTTGCGCGAGATGGGCGCGGACGCGGTTTTTGAGGCGGGCAACATCGCTGACGAAGCCTTCTGCCGCCGTCTGGCCTTCATCGCCGAGGAGCGCTGGGGACGCCTGGACGTGCTGGTGGCCAACGCCGCCAACCGCAACTTTTCCAGGGTCGTTGACGCCACCGAACAGGAGTGGGACGAGATGCTCGCCGTTAACCTCAAGGGCACCGCTTTCTCTTGCAAGGCCGTGCTGCCCAAGATGATCGAACAGAAGCGCGGCTCGATCGTGCTGCTGTCGTCGGTGCATCTCGTTGTGGGTCGAAAGGAGATGCCGATTTACGACGCCACCAAGTCCGGCATCGTCTCGTTGACCAAGAGCCTGGCTGTGGACCACGCCCCCGACGGCGTGCGCGTCAACGCCGTCTGTCCGGGGCTGACGATCACTGATTTTCATGTGCGCAAGGCGATCCGCGAAGGTCGCTCGGTGGACGAGCTCAAGCGGACGAAGATCGGGCTCTTGCAACGGCCGGCGGACCCGTCCGAGATCGCGGCGGCTGTCTTCTTTTTGGTGGGCGACGAGGCCTCTTACATCACCGGGCAGGCGTTGATGGTGGACGGCGGTCTATCTGTTTGACCGGCGGTTGAAAATCACGAAATGAACGCACAAAGATCCAAGCAACCCAGCCGGCGGCAGTGGCTGGCTACGGCTGCGTCCGCGCCGCTGGTCGGGATGGCCGGCTGCGACGGACCGACTACGTCTTCAGGTCCCGTCCCCAGTCCTTATCTGGCGCAGTTGGGCATTGAGCCGGTCATCAACGCCGCCGGCTATCTGACGGCGCTCGGTGGCGCCGTGATGCCGCCCGAGGTGGCCGACGCCATGCGCGGGGCGGCCAACGTGCACGTGCCGTTCTACGAGCTGTACACCAAGGCGGGCGAGCGCATCGCCGAGCTGATCGGCGTGGAAGCCGCCCTGGTCAGCGCCGGCGCGGCCAGCGCGGCCACCATTGCGACGGCCGCCTGCATGGCCGGCTCGGACCGGGAAAAGATCCACCAGTTGCCCCATGCCGACGGGATCAAGGACGAGGTCATCGTCCAAAAAAACCACCGCCAGGGCTACGACCACGCCGTGCGCGCGGCTGGCGGCCGGTTTGTGGTGGTGGAGACCGAGGAAGAGTACCGCGGCGCCTTCAGCGACAAGACCGCAATGGTCTACCACCTGGCCGCCGAGCGCCATTTCGGCAAGCGCGAGCCGGGCCAGGTTTCCATGCGGCAGGCCATCGCCATCGCCAAGGAGAAGGGCGTGCCGTTCTTCGTGGACGCCGCCGACGAAGCCCCTCCGATGAGCAACCTGCGTTACTACCTCGACCAAGGCGCCGACCTGGTCTGCTTCAGCGGCGGCAAGGGCATTCTGGGGCCGTCGTCGACAGGTTTGCTGTTGGGCCGCAAGGACCTGATCGAAGCCGGCGGGCTGAACCACATGCTCGACAGCGACTCGGTCGGCCGCGGCATGAAGGTGGACAAGGAAGGCATCATCGGATTGATCGCCGCCGTCGAACGCTTCGTCAACCTCGACTGGGAAGCCGAGGAGAAGCGCTGGTGGGCGATGCAGGACCGCATCATGGCGCATCTGGAGGGCCTCAACCGCGTCAAGGCTGAGCGTTTCCCCGAAGACACGCAGCCGCCCCATGTGCCACGCATCTATCTCGAGTGGGACGAGCAGGCGCTGGGCTTAACCAAGGGCGCCGCCGCCAAGAAAATGCGGGAGGGATCGCCCCCGATCGCGACCGTGAGCAGCAAGTTCGGCTTTACGGTGGTCTCGGCCGGGCTGGCGCCGGGCCAGGAGGAGATCGTGGGCCGGCGCCTGCGCGAAATGTTCGAGGAAGCCGGAGCAGGAAGCTAGAGAGAACCCATGCCGCGACTATTGTTTGCCGCCGCCGTGGCCGTTTTGGCCGCCGCTTACGCCAAGCGCTGGCGCCCGGAGCACCTGCGCTGGGGCGCCACCGAGGAAGAGATCGAGCGCGCTTGGCCGGGCGATGAATACTGCCCGCACTCGGAAAACCAAGCCACGCGGGCCGTCACCATCCAAGCGCCCGCGTCGGCCGTCTGGCCCTGGATCGTGCAAATCGGGCAGGACCGCGCCGGCTTCTACAGCTACGACTTTCTGGAGAACCTCGTCGGCGCCAAGATGCCGGCCGTGGAGCGGATTGTGCCGGAGTGGCAGCATCGCGCCGTCGGCGACACCGTCTGGCTGGCCACGCCGGAGAACCACGGCGGCAAGGCGCGCATGATGGTTGGATGGCTGGAACCGGAACGGGCGATGGTGCTAATCATGCCGGAGGACGCCGACGAGGTCGCCCGAGGGGGCGAGGCTCAGCGCGGGATCTGGGCGTTCCATCTTGACCCGATTGACGATCAGTCCTGCCGGCTGCTGACTCGCTCGCGTGGCGGAATCGAGCCCTTCGGCGGCCCGCTGGGGCAGCGGCTTTTGATGGAGCCGGCGCATTTTGTGATGGAGCGCAAGATGCTGCTCACGATTCGAGACTTGGCCGAGGGGCGCCGGCTGTTCGACGAGTAGTCGCCCTCACGGGATGGCGGTGGACGGCCGATAAGAGCCCTCAGCGACCATGCCCAAAACCGAGAGCGAAGCCGCCCGGCTTTTCGAAGACCTGCCGCCGTTTCCGCCGGTGGCCGTCAGGCTGTCGCGGGCGCTGGAGGAGGACTCGGCCGACATCGGCGGGGTCGTCGATTTGGTGGCGTCCGACCCGGCGCTGGCGGCAGACATTCTGCGCCGCGCCAACTCGCCGCTGTACGGCTTCGGACGCCGCATCGATACCCTGCGCGAGGCGCTGGTGCTGCTGGGCTTTGGAGAGCTCCACCGGCTGATCCTGGCGCGGGCGGCGGCCGGGATGACCGGTAACGCCCTCAAGGCATACCCGACGCTGCGGCGCTGCTGGCGGCATTCCCTGGCCGTGGCGGCGCTCGCGGAGAGGTTGGCGCCCGAGGTCGGCGTGGAGCCTCACCTGGCCTATACGGCCGGTCTGCTGCACGACGTGGGCAGGCTGGGGCTGTTGGCCGTCTGTCCGACCCAGTACGCCGAACTGCTGCTGCGCGCCGCGCACGAGGCGCCGCCGGACGATGTGGCTTACCTGCTCGACATGGAACAGTTGGTGTTCGGGGTCGATCACTGCACGGCGGGGCGAACCCTGAGCGAGAGTTGGAGTCTGCCCGAGGAGATTCTGCTGGTGGCGGGCCGTCACCACGATCGCATCCAGAGCCCGCAGTGGGGCCTGCTGGAGCTGATCCAAGCCTCCTCGCGGCTGGCGGACGCGCTGGGCTTCGGCGCGCTCAACCGCGAACAGCGGCTGCCGATTCAGACCGCGCTGCTGGGCTTCCCCGAGCGGCTCTCGCTCGAAGTCGAGGTCAATCGGCGCGAGCTTGAGGGTTACGTGGAAGAGCGCATCGCCCGGCTCGACGGGGACGCGGAGCACGCGGAAGGCGCCGACGAGGCCGCCGAGGAGACCGTTGCCGCCGACGAGACGGGAGTTGCGCCGCCAAGAGCGTCGGCGGTAGGGCCGCCGATCTGGCTGCTGGCCGCCTTGTCGGCTGCCGCGGCGGGCGGGGCGATCACGATGTTACGGTTGCTGCGCTGAGGGCGAGGCGTCCCATGGGTGGAAGCATGCCATTTGGCGTAACTTGACCCCGAATTCAGGTGGATACAAAACCACTGCCTCAAACGTCTAAAAGGTAGGGTCACGGCCCGACAAAGGCCGGCGGACTGCAATGCCGTTTCTCTGGGACGTATGTGAAGTGAGGACAACGCTATGAAGGGTCAAGACAAGAAGAAAGAGACCAAGAAACCGAAAGCCGCCAAAGGCGCTAACGCGAAGAAAGCGCCCGCTGGCAAGTCCAAGGGCTAAAGGCTCGCCGGGTTTGTGATCAAGCGCCGTCCGTCGATGGGTTTCCTCGGCGGACGGCGTTCGTCTATCATGCCCAGGTAATGCTTATCGCCCGAATCGCCCTGTTGCTGCTCGGCTCGCTGGCCCTCCTGGCCGCCAAAGACCGCCCCAACGTTCTCTGGATCACCGCCGAGGACCACGGCCCCGAAATGGGCGCTTACGGAGACAAGTACGCCACCACGCCCAACGTGGACGCGCTGGCGGCCAAGGGCATGCTCTACCGCACCGCCTGGTCCACGGCGCCGGTCTGCGCCCCGGCCCGCACCACGATCATCTCCGGCGTCTACCCGCCGTCGTCGGGCGGACAGCACATGCGCTCGCAGACGCGCCTGCCGTCGCACATGAAGTTCTATCCGCAGTACCTGCGCGAGGCCGGCTACTACGTCAGCAACAACTCCAAGGAAGATTACAATCTTGACGACCCAGGCAAGGCATGGGACGAGTCCTCCCGCACGGCCCACTGGAAGAACCGCAAGAAGGGCCAGCCGTTCTTCGCCATTTTCAACTCCACCGTCAGCCACGAAAGCCAGATCCGCACGCGTCCGCACCAGCAGGTGCATGACCCGGCCAAGGTGCGTGTACCGGCCTATCACCCCGATACGCTCGAGGTTCGCCAGGACTGGGCGCAGTACTACGACAAGGTGACCGAGGCCGACGCCATCGCGGGCGAGCAGATTCGAGAGATCCAGCAGGCCGGGCTGGCCGAAGACACGATCATTTTTTACTACGGCGACCACGGCTCGGGCATGCCGCGCAGCAAGCGCTGGACGTACAACTCCGGGCTGCACGTGCCGCTGGTGGTGTACTTCCCCGAAAAGTGGAAGCACCTGGCGCCGCCGGAATACCGCCCGGGCGGCGAGAGCTTCCGGTTGGTGGGCTTTATCGACCTGCCGCCGACGGTGCTGTCGATCGCGGGGATCGAGCCGCCGCCGCACATGCAGGGGTTGGCTTTCGCGGGCAAGTATGTGACGCCGGAGCCGGAGTACATTTTCGGGTTCCGCGATCGGATGGACGAGCGCTATGACATGTCGCGGGCGGTACGGGATCAGCGGTATATCTATATTCGGAATTTCAAGCCGCATCGGCCTTATGGGCAGCATATTGCCTATATGTTCCAGACGCCGACGACGCAGGTGTGGTTTGAGCAGTTTGGCGGCGGCGGTTGTTGCGCCCCACAGTTCGCCTTTTGGCAGAAGAAGCCGTCCGAAGAGCTCTACGACCTGTTCCACGACCGGGACGAAGTCAGCAATCTCGCCTCCTGGTCGGACTACGACGCCGTGAAGAAGCGTCTCAGCGAGGCCCTGGGCCAATGGCAGGAGCGTATCCGCGACGTGGGCCTGTTGCCCGAGGGCGAGATCCACTCCCGCGCCGCCGCCTCGAATTCATCTCCCTACGAGATGGCCCACGACGACTTCCGTTACCCGTTCCGCAAGGTGCGCGCGATGGCGCTGGCCGCCAGCGACATCCAGCGCGAGTGCGACGACCAGATCCGCCTCGGTTTTCGCGACTCCGATTCGGCCGTGCGCTACTGGGCGGCGATGGCGGTGTTGATCCGCGCTCCGCACAACGACTCGGTGTTCCGCTTCCGTCGCGAGCTTCACGAAGCCCTGCAAGACGACTCGCCCTACGTCCGCGTGGTCGCCGCCGAGTCGCTGGGCCGCTTCGGCGACGACCAGGAATCCGTCAAGGCGCTGGAAACATTGATGGCCCTGGCGTCGGTGGAGAAGAACGGCGTCTACGTCTCGATGGAGGCGCTCAACGCCATCGACTACATGGACGAACGCGCGGCCCCAGCCAAGGCCCGCATCGCGGCCTTGCCCGAAACGCTCGACAGCTTGCCGCAAAAGCTCAACGGCTACGTCCCGCGTTTACTCGAAAAAATCCTGGCGGACCTGCAATAGGGAAAGGGCAACCCACGAACAAGTGTCACCCGGCGCCCAATCGGGATAGG
>CAYOPA010000244.1:0-8198 GCA_964405625.1 uncultured Bryobacterales bacterium | reverse complement strand
CCGAGCCCAAACGAGGCCGCGGCGCGGTGCGGGACGCCCAGAGAACGGCTCAACACAGCAGGAACGAGGTCTGACGTGGTCCAGAAGCCGGAAATCCGATGCACCGGCGGGCAAGCTCTGCTACCGTCAACACGTCGGGATGGCCAAAATGGAAATCCCGGCTTGAAGGTTTTCGTCGGGAAAGTCGCTGTAAGAAGTATGGAGCGGGTGCGGCGGCGCGGCGACGGGATTCGCGCCGGACAACCCGCGATGGAATTTAGCAAGGGAATTTTAGGAGACCGTTCGATATGACCGCAGCAGACTACGTGCGTTGGGTGCAGCGCTCGCTGAACCGGCTGTTTGACGCGGGCCTCAACGTGGACGGAGCGAAGACCGCCTCCTACTACGACTGGGTCAGTGAGTTTAAGTGGAGCCGGGGACTTCCGGCCAACAGCGAGGTCGATTCGCTCACCCAGGACCGGCTCATCAAAGCCAACCACAAAGAGCCGGTCTATGTGATGTGGGCCCAGCAGGCTCTGGTCAAGTCCGGAGCCGGCTTCGATCTAAAGGTGGACGGCTCTTTTGGGCCCAAGACCAAGGTTTGCTTGCAGTCTTTTCAGGCATACAACGGCTTGGTCGACGACGGCTGGCTGGGCGCCAAGTCCGAAACCAAAATGATCGAGGTGACCGGCCTGTACCCGCCGGGCGAGAAGCGCGGCGACGCGCCGAAGCCCGCGCCCGTGCCGCCCAAGCCGCCCGAGCCGGACTGGATCGACCCGATGAATCTTGATAGGCGATTCGAGTTCTGAGGCGGGGCGTACCGCAGCAAGCTCGACAAGATGACCGGCGTCGATCAGAAGCAGAAGAAAACGCTGATGTGCATGCTGGAGAAGTTGCGGCTCAACCGAGGCTGGTTCGACTACATCGAGGCGGGCACGGCACGGCTGTACGTCAATAGCAACAAGTACGACGACTCCTACCCCGGGGAGCTGACCGTCGACGCCCGCCGGACGCTGAAGCGGATGACCGATCGGGTGCGCGGCAAAGCCAAGTCCGAGAAGGCCGGCTTCGAAGAATGGCAGAAGGAGTTCATGCTCTGGTACTACCACAACTTCGAGAAGGGTCTGGCGGAGATTTCGAGGCTGGAAAGCACTCAAGGTTATGAGGCCAAGTCCAAGCGACTGGTCCGCTGGAGGGACAGCCAGGAGAAGGATCGCCGGTCGATTATCTGGTGCTACTACGAGTACCAACCCAGGCCCTGGTGGTAGCGGCCGCCGGGTCAGCTCTGGGGGTCGGGCAGCTTCTCGCCCGGCTCCGGCGCGGCCCCGGCGCCTTCGGCGTCCTCGATTTCGAGCGCGTCGTGCAGCTCCGGGATCTGGATGCGTACGCGCACACCGCCGCCGAGACGGTTTTCGAGCGTCATCTGGAAGTTCCCGCCAAAAAGCACGCTGAGCCGCTCGTGGACGTTGCTCAGCCCGATGCCGGCTTGGAACACCACGGGCAGCACCTCTTCGGAGACTCCCGTGCCGTCGTCTTCGACCTCAATCTGCAGCCGTCCGCCGCGCCGGGCGCTGCGGATCCAGATGGAGCCGCCGCCGACTTTCGGTCCCAGCCCGTGCTTGAGCGCGTTCTCTACCAGGGGCTGCAACAGCATGCTGGGCACGTAGGCGTCCAGCGAGGCAGGGTCGAGCTCCTCATGGATCTTGAGCTTGTCGCCAAAGCGGACTTTTTCAATCTCCAGATAGTCCTGGATGAAGCGCAACTCCTTGTGCAGCGGCTCAAACGCCTGCTGGCGGCGCATCAGCCGGCGCAGTATGCCCGACAGCTTGACGATCAGCTCGCGGGCCGTGTTGGGGTTGGTGCGGATCAGCGAGGCGACCGTGTTGAGCGTATTGAAGAGGAAGTGCGGATTGATCTGGCTCGACAGATTGCGCAGGCGGGCTTGCAGCAGCAGGCGCTGCTGGTCTTCCAGCTTCCACTCGTTGCGGGTGTTGTTCCACACCTTCAGCGTCACGCCGATTACGACGACGGTGGAGAAGTAAACCAGCGCCACGCCCAGGATGCTCAGGTCGTCTTCGCGCGGGTTGTAGAGCGAGAAGATCCAGCCGCGGTGGCCGAACGCCTGGGCGACGCTGATGCGCAGGAACTCAATGGCCAAGCTGGCCAGCAACAGCAGCATCTGGAACGCGCTCTCCACGCTGGGCATGCGCGCCACCCACGCCGAGATGGTGAAGGGAAAAAACGGCGTGAAGCGCCAGATCTCCTCCGGGCCCGGCGCGATGTCGCGTAGCAGGCCGCCGAGGGCGCCCACGCCCACCAGCAATGGAATGCCCAGCCACTCGTGCTGCGGCGGCGTGAAGGCGGCTGCCATGGCCACCATGCCGCCGGTGATCATCCCGGTGACGTAGCCGCCCACCAGCCCGGAGACGAACGCGCCCTCCAGCCCCAGATCGGCGGCGTCGTACTTGAGCACGATGCGCACCAGCGTCCCTGCCGCGAAGACCGCGCCGAACAGCAGCCCCAGCTCCATCCGCTGCTGGATGGTGCGGCGCTCGCGCAGCAGCATCCGCTTGGCGAAGGACCAGCGCAGCAGGAAGCTCGCCATCGAAGCGATGACGGCGATCTTCACCAGGAGCTGGATCAGAATGGTGTTTTCCGCGCCCATGAGCAGCCGGAGCCAAGCCGGGGAGGGCCCTCGCCTATACTGGAGATAGTAGTCTTTCTCGCACGGCCGCTCCAAACCAACCGGTTTCCGCGAACGCACTGCGAGCCCTTGAGCTTCCACCGTGGCGCAGCCGACCATAGCCGCCCGCGTCGAGCTGATCGCCGACGCGGCCCTGCCGACCTCTTACGGAGACTTCCGTATCGTGGGTTTCCGCGGCGAGCTCGGTGGATTGACCCACGAGATCATCGCGCTCAAGCTGGGCGATCTGACCGCTCCGGGGCCAGCGCCGCTGGTGCGGATTCACTCGCAGTGCATCACGGGCGAGGTCTTTGGAAGCCTCCGTTGCGATTGCGGCCCGCAGCTCAACATGGCCATGCGCATGATCGCCGAAGACGGCCGGGGCGTGCTGCTTTACGATCCGCAGGAAGGCCGTGGCATCGGTCTGCTCAACAAGCTGCGCGCCTATGAGCTGCAGGACCGGGGCGCTGACACGGTGGAGGCCAACGAGCAGCTCGGATTCGCGGCCGACCATCGCGACTACGCTCTCGCCGTCGCCGTGTTGGAAGCCCTGGGGCTGCGGAAAGTGCGCTTCTTGTCGAACAACCCGGCCAAAGTCCAGGCCCTTGAAGCAGGCGGGATTGAGGTTGAGGCGCGGCTGCCTTGCGAGCCGTCGGCCGGCGATCACGCCACCTTCTATCTGCGGACCAAGAAGGAGAAGCTGGGGCACCTGCTCGAGTCGCTGGCGGCGGAGATCGATTCGTGATAGCCTGAGACAACGTCGGAAGGTTCGACCTCGCGCACTTTCGGCTCAGATTCGTCCACATCGGATTCGTTACAGCGGATTCGTCCAAAACGAACGACAAGAGTTGAGTGCGGCCGGTGCTTTGCATCCGGTCGGACGGGAATAGGGTACATCGTGCCGAAAATGAAAACACACAGTGGGGCGAAGAAGCGCTTCAAGCTGACCTCCAAAGGCAAGGTCAAGCGGTCGCACGCGTTCGCCAACCACATCCTGACCAAGAAATCGACCAAACGGAAGCGCGGGCTGCGCAAGTCCGGTTTGGTGAGCCCGGCGTTTGAAAAGAAAATCCGGGACATGATCTCCAGCTAGGAGCTGCGAGCAAATCGGAGGAGGGCTTTTGCGGGCCAGCCTCCATGCGAGCGGGCAGAGCCGTGGGCGCGCGCCTGACCCGCCGCAACGAGAGATCCCTTTGGGGAGATTTCGTTCCATCAACCAACCACTTTGACCCTAGGAGGTAAAGCGTGCCAAGAGTGAAACGCGGCAATAAACGCCGCCTGAAACGCAAGAAGATCCTTTCCCAAGCCAAAGGCTACTACCAGGGAAAAAGTAAGCTCTATCGCTACGCCAAAGAGGCGGTCGATAGGGCGCAGAAATTCGCCTATATCGGGCGCAAGCTCAAGAAGCGCGATTTCCGCTCACTGTGGATTATCCGCATCAACGCCGCGGCGCGGATGCACCAGCTTTCGTACAGCCGCCTTATTCACGGATTGACGCTCGCCGAAATCGGCGTCAACCGCAAAATGTTGGCCGAGATGGCCGTGCGCGACCCGCAGGGGTTCACGCAGATCGCCAACGCGGCCCGCAAGGCGCTGGGTCTGGATGTTGTGGACGCTCCGTCGGCGGAGGCGCAAGCCGCTGCCGAAGCTGAAGTGAAGGCCGCCGAGGCCGCCGTGGAAGCGGCGGAAGCCGCCGAGCCTGTCGCCGCCGATGACGCCGAGGCGGACGAAGAAGCCGCCGTCGAAGTCGAAGCGGACGACGACGAAGCCAAGGCTGAGTAAGAGGGGTATTCGGCGATGAGCTTTGAAGAGAAAGCCGCACGGCCCATCTCCGAGCTCGTCGCCGAAGGCCGCTCGGTGGAATCGCTTTACGACGAGTTGCTGGAGGGTTTCGGCTCCGAGCGCGGGCTCGTCTCCGGCGAGGAGTCGCTCAAGAGTCTGCGGGATCGTTGGTTGGGCCGCAAGAACGGCCTGTTGGCGGCCACCAACGACGCCTGGCTAAAGCTTGCTCCGCGCGAGCTAAAGCCGCTGGTTGGCAAGCTTCAAAATCTGGCCCGCAAGCAGGTCGAAGTAGCGCTGGACGAGGCGCAGGACCAGTTGGCCGCGATCGGACGCCGCCGCTCCGCCATCGACGTCACCTTGCCCGGCCCGCCGCGCGAGATCGGCGCGCGCCACCCGGTGCGCCTGGTGCTCGAAGAGTGCATCGAAATCTTCGCTTCGCTCGGCTACTCGGTCGCCGAAGGCCCGGAAATCGAGAAGTTCTTCTACAACTTCGAGGCGCTCAACTTCCCGCCCGACCATCCGGCCGTGGACGAGATGGACACGTTGTTCGTTAGCGACGACATGTTGCTGCGGACGCACACCTCGCCCAACCAGATCCGCATCATGGAGACCGTCGAGCCGCCGCTGCGCTACGTGGTGCACGGCAAGGTCTACCGCAACGACGCGCCGGACGCCACGCACAGCCCGATGTTCCACCAGCTCGAGGTCTTTGCCGTCTCGGAATCGACGACGCTGGGCGACCTGAAGGGCACTCTGGAATACTTCGCCGAGCGCTTCTTCGGCCCCGGCACGAAGACGCGGCTGCGATCGAGCTTTTTCCCGTTCACCGAGCCGAGCGCGGAGATGGACGTTACCTGTCCGTTCTGCGGCGGACGCGGCTGCCGCATCTGTAAGCAGACCGGCTGGATCGAGGGATTGGGTTGCGGCATGATCGACCCGAACGTGTTGCGCTCGGCCGGGCTGGACGCGGATCGCTACCAAGGCTTCGCGGCCGGCTTCGGGCTCGACCGCTTCGCCATGCTCAAGTACGACATTAACGACATCTCGTTGCTCTACAACGGCGACGTTCGGTTCCTGCGGCAGTTCAGATAACATGCGTGCGCTCGTCAGTTGGCTCCAAGATTTCGTCGACATCCCCGAATCGCCCGAGGAGCTCGCGGCGGCGTTGACACTCGCCGGTCAGGCCGTGGACGCCATCGAGCGGCACGGCGACGAGGTTGTGCTCGAGCTCGACATCACCTCCAATCGGCCCGACGCCGCCAATCACCTGGGACTGGCGCGGGAGATAGCGGCGCTCTATGGCCGGCCTGTCAAGCGCCCGAAGATTGAGCTGACCGAAGACATCCGGCCGGCAGCCGACTTCGCGAGAATTTCGATCGAAGACGAGGATTGGTGTCCGCGCTACGTGGGCCGGGTGTTGCTGGGCGTGGAAGTGAAGCCCTCGCCGGATTGGCTAAGGCTGCGGCTGGAGCTGTGCGGCATCCGCTCGATCAACAATATCGCCGATCTCACTAACTACGTCCTGCTCGAATGCGGCCACCCGACTCACGCCTTTGACCTACGCTCGCTCAACGAGCGCCGCATTGTCGTGCGCCGCGCCGGGGCGGGGGAGGAGCTTCGGACGCTGGACGGTTTCGACCGCAGGCTGACCGCCGAGGACTTGGTGATCGCCGACGCCTACCACCCGGTGGCGCTGGCCGGCATCATGGGGGGCCTGGATACCGAGATATCGGACTCGACGCAGGACGTGCTGATCGAAGCGGCCTGGTTTGAGCCGAGCCCGATCCGGCGGACCTCGCGGCGGCTGTCGATCCATACTGACGCTTCGTACCGATTTGCGCGCGGGGCCGACATTGAAGCCGCGGCCTGGGCGGCCGACCGCATCGCCTCGCTGCTGGGCCGCATCAGCCCCGGCGTGGTGCTGCAAGGGCGTCTTGATTGCTACCCCCGCCGGCGTCAGCCCAAGCGCGTCGAGTTGCGCGCGGAGCGCTACAACAAGGTGATCGGCTCCCAACTTAGCGTCGATTCGATGCGCAACGTACTGGAAAGACTGGACTTCCGTTGCGCCTACGCTGGTGCGGACACGCTCTCGGTCGAAATCCCCTCACACCGGACCGACGTGGAACGTGAGATCGACCTGATTGAGGAGGTAGCTCGCGTCCGCGGCTACAACGAGACGCCTTCGACGCTGCCCACGATTGGCCGTCCGCAGCGCCCGCAGCCGCACGCGACCGCGGAGGCGGCGGTGCGCGAAACGGCGCGGGCGCTCGGTTACGACGAGATGATCGGCTACGCCTTCCAGAGCTTGCAGGAAGCGGAGATGTTCGGCTCCTGGCCTGCGATCTCCCTACGGAACGCGTTTTCTGAGAACGCCGCGGTCATGCGGACCAGCGCCGCGCCGACGATGTTGCAGGCGATCGCCCACAACATCCACCGCAGCGAGCCCAACCTCAAGCTGGCCGAGCTTGGGCGGGTTTACAAACGCGACGGCGACGACTTCACCGAGCCGCCGGTGTTGACACTGGGCCTGACCGGCAACGTCCGCGCGGCGAGCCTGCGCGAGCCGGCCAAAGAAGCTGATTTTTACGATATCAAAGCGGATGTGGCGGCGCTGCTGAGCCGTTTCGATTTCGCTCAGTCGTTTTTGGAGGACGGCGACACGCCGCCGTATTACGTGGAAGGCCGCTCAGCCCGCGTGCAGTCCGAGCACGGCGCGGTCGCCTACCTGGGCGAGGTCGATCCGCAAGTCTGCGAGCGACGGAAGATCCGCCAGCCCGTCTTTTTGGCGGAGATCTTTCTCGGCGCGCTCTACGCCGCGGGCCTGCGCCGCCCGCAACACCGCGACCTTCCCAAGGCGCCGGCCGTGTACCGCGACTTTTCGTTGCTTGTACCCGAGGGCATCCCGTTCGCCGAGATTCGCACCGCCGTCGGACAGATGGAGCACCTGATCTCCTTGGAGCCGCTGGAGATTTTTCGCGGCAAGCAGGTGCCCGAGGGGCGTTTCAGCCTGCTGCTGAGGGCCCGCTGGCAGAAGGGCGACACCACCTTCACCGACGAGCAGATCAACGGCTACGCCGAAAACCTGCTGGCGGCGCTTGGGCGCAAGCTCAGCGTCGAGCTGCGAGCGTAGGCAGGCCGGGCAGGAATGCCCGGCCCTAATGCTCACTGCTGACTGCTCACTGCTCACTGCTCACGACTGACCGCCTGAGTCGCTATCTTGTCCGGCAAGACAAACAACGCGTAGAGGAGGTATGGGAGATTCGAAATGCCGATGACGAGCACTAGGTGTATCAGATACTTTTCGATATGGGACCTGACCTTGATTGCCAAGGGCAGCGAATGTTGTGTCTGATCGTTGTTCAATGTAGGGCGCCATCCGACCACGACGATGGGAGGACGAAAATCTGGCAACCGTCCCGCGAATGACCTAGGCGCGTCACGGAAAGGATAAGCGACCGGTCTCGCGGATGCAAAGGCTAATTGCGCGCAGAGCGAAAATAGTCTGAGAGCGGGCCAGCGTTGGTTCCCAGACCGGCAGATCCTCGAGGCCCGCTAGTCGAGTGTGCGCAACGAGCCTCCACGGATGAGCAACAGTTCGTCGCCGTCCCAGGCATCGATCATCGATGTATCCACCGGCGTACTAGATGGGGGCTGGCGACGAAGCAAGCCTTCATACGCCACCGAGCCGGTCTCGTAGTGGGTTTTAGTTCAACGCGCCCGGTCTAAACCCACCGCCTTTGAGGCGGTCAGCTTC
>CAYOPA010000243.1:0-8204 GCA_964405625.1 uncultured Bryobacterales bacterium | reverse complement strand
CGCGAAGGCGGCCGTACGATCGGCGCCGGCACGGTGTCGGACATTTTGGACTAGGAAGAATTAGGGGCCGGAGGGCGTATGGCGCGAGAGATTATCACGTTGCAGTGTACCGAGACCAAGGATCGGAACTATACTACGACTAAGAACAAGAAAACGACACCGGGGCGCCTCGAGTTGATGAAGTACTCGCCTCGCCTGCGGAAGCACACGCTGCATCGCGAGACGAAGTAAGGATTTTCGCGCGGCAGCGCCCGGTCGGACGGTTCGTAGGGGCGTCGGTTAACGGTAAACCAGCGGTCTCCAAAACCGCCAATGGGGGTTCGATTCCCTCCGCCCCTGCCATCTTATTCCTATCCAAAGAAGGGAATGATGGGCGGCAGGGCGACCAGACGGCTGCGCCCAAGGAAGAAACGTGAGCGCCAAGACAGTAAAAGCATCGGCTCAGGCTCCGGCGAAGTCGCCGGCGGGGATCGCCAGTTGGCCCTCGCGCCTCAGTGCGTACATCGACGAGCTACGGCACGAGATGCGCCTGGTGACGTGGCCCAGCCGCAAGCAGGTTCGCGGCACGACGGTCGTGGTGATCGTCACGGTCTTCTTCTTCGGCGTCTACTTCGGCGTCGTGGATTACATACTGGCGATGGGCCAGTCGAAGCTTTACGGGATGTTTTCGAACTAGAGTGGGCGGGTGAGCGGAATGAACGAAACCGATCCACGAGTAGAACCGAGCGTCGACGAGGAGGCGCTGGCCGCGCCGGTCGAAGACGAGGCCGCCGAAAACGCTGTTGCGCCGGACTCCGACGCCGAGCCGACGCCGGAGTCTCCGGACGTCGCTGAGGACACGGACGCGCCGGCCGCTGAGGCGGCCGGGGTTCCCGGTCTGGATTGGTACATCATTCACACCTATTCAGGTTTTGAGAACAAGGTCAGAGAGAGTTTGGTGACGCGCTCGCAAGCGTTCGGGGTCGCCGCGAAGGTCGGCGAAATCCTGATTCCCACCGAAGAAGTGGTGGAGATGCGGAACGGCAAGAAGGTCACCACGAAGCGGATGTTGTATCCCGGGTACGTGTTGATCCAACTCGAGTTAGACGACGAGATGTGGCATGTGGTCAAGAACACGCCGCGGGTGACGGGATTTGTGGGCGGCGGGCAGAAGCCCAACCCGCTGACGGCGGACGAGGTCAATCAGATCCTCTACCGTCAGACGGTGGCCGCCGAGCGGCCGCGGCCGAAGATGAGCTTCGAGCGCAGCGACCGTGTGAAGATTATCGACGGACCGTTCGCCAACTTCACCGGGACGGTGGAAGAGGTGAACGAGGACCGCTCGACGCTGAAAGTGATGGTGACGATTTTCGGGCGTGGCACGCCTGTTGAGCTGGAATACTTCCAGGTCGAAAAGGAAGGCTAGGAATCGATGGCGAAGAAGCTCAAACAGCAGGTCAAACTGCAGATCATGGCGGGCAAAGCCACCCCGGCGCCCCCGGTGGGTCCGGCGCTGGGCCAAGCCGGCGTCAACATCATGGAGTTTTGCAAAGCGTTCAATGCGCGCACGCAAACGCCGGAGCTGACGGGCCTGAAGGTTCCGGTGGTGCTGTCGGTCTATATGGACCGCAGCTACGAGTTCATCACGAAAACGCCTCCCGCGGCGGTGCTGATCACGAAGGTGGCGGGGCTGGCCAAGGGTTCCGGCGAGCCGAACCGAAATAAGGTCGGCCGGCTGACGATCGCGCAGGTCGAGGAGATCGCCACGACGAAAATGCCGGATCTGAACTGCCACACCGTCGAGGCCGCCATGGAGTGCATCAAGGGCACGGCACGGTCGATGGGGGTTGAGATTATCGGTTGATGCAAACAGGGTCGTTCCCACCGGAGCGACGCTTTGGGAGGCCGCGGGGATTGCCTGCAATTCGCCGGGCCGTCTGCACCAAGGAGAAACATGGCTGGCAAAAAATACCGCAACGTGGCGGCGCAAATCGAGCGCCGTCCTTACACGCTCAGCGAAGCGATTCCTTTCTTGAAGGAAAACAAGGTTTCCCGTTTCGATGAGACGGTGGAACTGCACATCAACCTGGGGGTTGATCCGCGACACGCCGATCAGATGGTGCGTGGCACCGTGGTGCTGCCGCACGGTTTGGGCGGCAAGTCCAAGCGGGTGCTGGTGATCGCGCAGGGCGAAAAGGCGAAGGAGGCCGAAGAGGCCGGCGCCGATATCGTCGGGGGCGAGGAGCTGGTGGAAAAAATCCAGAAGGAAAACTGGCTGGATTTTGACGCCGTTGTTTCCACGCCGGACATGATGCGGCACGTCGGCAAGTTGGGCCGGGTGCTCGGGCCGCGCGGACTGATGCCGAACCCGAAGACCGGTACCGTGACCGCCGACGTCGCCAACGCGGTCCGCGAGATCAAGGCCGGCAAGGTGGAGTTTCGCGTTGACAAGGGCGGCGTGATTCACGCTCCTTGCGGCAAGCTGAGCTTCGAGGCCGAGAAGCTCAACGAGAACGCCGCTTCGCTGATTGCGGCGATCGTCAAGGCCAAGCCGGCGGCGGCGAAGGGTACGTACGTTAAAGGGATCACAATGTGCTCCACCATGAGCCCGGGGCTCCAGGTGGATGCCGGCGAATTGGTTCGCTAGGGAGAAGCCGCGATGAAGCCGAAAGCACAAAAAGTCGCAGAAGTCGAACGCCTGCGCGGCTGGTTTGCAGAAAACCCCATCGTGGTCGCCTGCACGTTTCAGGGCATCCGGGTGCAGGAAGATTTCCTGCTGCGGAGCAAGCTGCGCGAGAGCGACACGATCTACCGGGTGGTTCCCAACCGGTTGGCACGGCTTGCCTCCGAGGGCGCGCCGTGCGCCAAGGCGATCCAGAAGCTCAAGGGCATGACCTCGCTGCTGTTCGCCAAGGACGATCCGGTGGGATTGATGAAGATCCTGCTCGAACAGTCCAAGGCGTGGCCCGTCTTTGACATGAAGATGGGCGTGGTGGAAGGCCAGGAGCTCGACAAGGACGGGCTCACGGCGCTTTCCAAGATGCCGGGCAAGCAGGAGACGCAGGCCAAGCTGCTGTATCTGTTCACCGCGCCGGCGACGAACTTGGTGCGGCAGGTCAATGCGCCCGCCCAGCACTTGGTCGGCGTGATCAATGCGCCGGCGCGCGATCTGGTCCTGGTTCTCCAACAGGCCATCGACCAGAACAAACTGCGTGCTTGAGGCGAGCGGGACGGAATAGGTTTTGGCGCGAGCAGCCGGGGTTTGGCAGGCCGGCTAGCCGTCGCCAGGAAGAGATCCAGACGGATCGAGACAACAACGATTGAATCGAAGGAGCGAATAGGAAAATGGCTGACGTTGCTGCATTGTCCGAACAGATTCAGGGCTTGACCCTCATGGAAGCGGCCCAATTGGTGAAGGACCTCGAGGAAAAGCTGGGCGTGTCCGCCGCCGCCGCCGCGCCGATGGCGATGGCGATGGCGCCGTCCGCGGCGGGCGGAGCGGCCGAGGCCGCCGCCGAAGAGCAGACGGAGTTTACCGTCACCCTCAAGGAAGCCGGCGCCCAGAAGATCAAGGTGATCAAGGTCGTTCGCGAGCTCACCAGCCTTGGCCTCAAGGAAGCCAAGGCGCTGGTGGACGAGGCTCCCAAGCCGGTCAAGGAAGGCGTCTCGAAGGAAGAGGCCGACGACATCATCAAGAAGCTGCAGGAAGTCGGCGCCGTCGCCGAGGTCAGCTAGGCTTCTTGATCTCGAGAAATCGGGACCGTGGGCGCCGGTTCGGCGTCCACGCGTCCGCATCCATCAACGGAAGGAGGGCCTTCGCCGGGAAACCGGCGCGGAGTTTTGGCTTGCGTCGCGCTCAATCGGCTGCTAGACTACAAAGCGGTCGAATCGTTGGCACCTGCCGGGACGGCTCTTGTTCTACTGAGGCGTCGCTTCATTGCGATTATCTCTACTGCGAAGGCGAACCTCGCCGCGTTGGTCGAGCGCTTGTTCCCACAAGCGGTCGATCTGCGCTTATTTCGGCGTCTGGGCTCAGGCGCTTTGTTTCTTATTGCCGGCCGGGCTCGGTCGCACTCGCATGATCGAGCTTTATTGCGCCGGGATTTCGCAAACAGTCGTCGGCTTTCCGCCTCCTCGGAGGCGAAGAGTTTCGTGCGGCTGCATTTGTCCGTAGAGCCGACAACCCGTCCAGCGAGCCGATAGCGGCGCTCGGCGGGGGCGGTTCAGGGAGTGATGGATGGCAGATAGCGTGAACGGATCTCACCGTGGTGCAAAGGTGCGCCTGGACTTTTCGCGGATTCCCGCGGCGATCCCGATCCCCAACCTCATCGAAGTCCAGAAGGACTCCTACGAGCGGTTTTTGCAGATGGACCTGCTGCCCAGCGAGCGGGACGACATGGGCTTGCAAGCGGTCTTTACGTCCGTCTTCCCGATTACTGATTTTCGAGGATTGAGCGAGCTTGAGTTTGTCGATTACTCGATCGGCGACTGGGAGTGCAAGTGCGGCTACCTGCGCGGTCTTCACCACCGCCGCTCGACCTGCACGCATTGCGGCGCCACGATCAAGACCGACCCTTACGGGCCAGCGCGAATTCCCTGCACCCAGTGCGGCGAGTTCAACGAAAACCGGGTGACCTTTTGCCCCAAATGCGGCGACCCGGTCGGGCTGGTGCTTAAGTACGATGTCGACGAGTGCCAGGAGCGCGGCATGACCTACGCCGCTCCGCTCAAGGTCACCATCCGACTGACGATCTACGAAAAAGACGCTGAGGGCGGCGACAAGACGATCCGCGACATCAAGGAACAGGAAGTCTTCTTCGGCGAGATTCCGTTGATGACCCGCAATGGGACGTTCATCGTCTCGGGAACCGAGCGCGTGATTGTTTCGCAGCTCCACCGCTCGCCAGGCGTGTTTTTTGAATCGGCCAACAGGAAGACGTACTTCCTGGGCAAAATCATTCCCTACCGCGGAAGCTGGGTGGAGTTTGAGTACGACCAGAAGAATCTGCTGTACGTCCGCATCGACCGGAAGCGCAAGTTCCTGGGCACGGTTTTCCTGCGCGCGCTCGGGTTGATGTCCGACGCCGACATTCTGCGGCAGTTCTACACCGTCGATCCGATCCAGGTCGAGGGCGCCAAGCTGACCCGCAAGGTGTCGGAGAACATGCTGGGCGTGAAGCTGTCCGAGGAGGTTGTCGCCCCCGACGGCACGGTTATCGTGAAGAAGGGCCGCAAGGTGTCGCCGTTTGTGCTCAAGGAGCTCCAAAAGCACGAAGTGGAGAGCCTGCCGGCGCACGCCGAGGATCTTGAAGGGGCGCTGTTCGCCGCCGATGTGATCAATGAAGAGACCGGAGACGTGCTCGCCGAGGCCAACAGCGAGGCGACGCCGGAAAAGGTATCGAAGCTGATCGAGGCCGGAGTCAAGGGCTTCGAGGTGATTTTCCCCGAGCGCGATCCGGTCGGGTCGGTGCTCTCCGAGACGCTCAAGAAGGACTCGGTCGCCACGCAGCACGACGCTCTCATTGAGATCTACCGCAAGCTCCGGCCCGGCGATCCCCCGACCTTGGAGACAGCGACGCAGCTCTTCAAGGGCATGTTCTTCGACTCGCGCAAGTATGACTTTTCGCGGGTCGGGCGCATGAAATTCAACATCAAGCTGCATGGCCGGGCGGATGTGACTTCGCTCGATCAGCGGACGCTGACCGCGGAGGATTTCTACGCCACCATCGGCTATCTGCTGAAGCTGCGCCGGAATATCGGCGAGGTGGACGATATCGACCATCTCGGCAACCGCCGCGTGCGCGCCGTCGGCGAGCTGCTCGAAAACCAGTTCCGCATCGGCTTGGTCCGCATGGAGCGGGCGATGAAGGAAAAGATGAGCGTTTACCAGGAGATGTCGTCGGCGATGCCGCACGACTTGGTGAACGCCAAGCCGGTCATGGCGGCGATCCGCGAGTTCTTCGGATCGAGCCAGCTCTCGCAGTTCATGGATCAGACGAACCCGCTGTCGGAGATCACCCACAAGCGGCGTCTGTCCGCCCTGGGACCGGGCGGTCTTTCTCGTGAGCGGGCGGGCTTCGAGGTCCGCGACGTCCACCCGACCCACTACGGTCGCATCTGCCCGATCGAGACGCCGGAAGGTCCGAACATCGGGCTGATCAGCTCGCTGTCGTGCTTTGCGCGTATCAACGAGTACGGATTCATCGAGAGCCCGTACCGGCGCGTGGAGTCCGGATCGGTCATCGACCAGGTGCAGATCATCCACCCCGGCGACGCGCCCTACAAGGGCGGCGACGTGCTGCGGCGCTCCGAGGCGGAGACGGCCAATGCGGCGGTGCCCGCCGGCAAGACGCCGGCTACGTACGAGGCCTATTGCCAGTACATGTCGGCTTGGGAAGAAGACAAGTACACGATCGCGCAGGCGAACATTCCGGTCAGCCTGGACGGGAAGATCATTCCCGAGTTCGCCAACTGCCGCGTGGCCGGCGACTTCCAGCTCAAGAAGAAGGCCGAGATTGAGCACTTGGATGTCTCGCCGAAACAGCTCGTCTCGGTGGCGGCCAGCCTGATCCCGTTTTTGGAGAACGACGACGCCAACCGCGCCCTGATGGGTTCGAACATGCAACGGCAAGCCGTGCCGCTGCTGCGCGCCGACTCGCCCATCGTCGGGACCGGCATGGAGAGGATCGCGGCTCGCGACTCGGGCGCGGTGGTCATCTGCCGCCGCGACGGGATTGTGGATTCCGTGGATTCCGAGCGGATCATCGTGCGTGTGGAAGGGCCGGGGCATGAAGGGCAAATGTCGCGGGAAGTCGGCGCGGACATCTACCAGCTCATCAAGTTCAAGCGGTCGAACCAGAACACCTGCATCAACCAGAAGCCGATCGTGGCGGCGGGCGAACGGGTGAAGTCCGGGCAGGTGCTCGCCGACGGGCCGTCGACCGAGTTCGGCGAGCTGGCGCTGGGCCGGAATGTGCTGGCGGCGTTCATGCCGTGGCGCGGCTACAACTTCGAGGACGCCATCCTGGTCAGCGAGAAGCTGGTCAAGGAAGACTACTACACCTCGATCCACATCGAGGAGTTCGAGGCCGAGGCGCGCGACACCAAGCTGGGGCCGGAAGAGATTACGCGGGACATCCCGAACATCTCGGAAAGCTTCCTGCGCAACCTCGACGAGAGCGGCATTATCCGCATCGGCGCTCAGGTCAAGCCCGGCGACATCTTGGTCGGCAAGGTCACGCCCAAGGGCGAGACGCAGTTGACGCCGGAAGAGAAGCTGCTCCGGGCGATTTTTGGCGAGAAGGCCGGCGACGTGAAGGACGCTTCGCTGCTTTGCCCTCCGGGCATCTCGGGCATTGTCGTGGACGCCAAGATCTTTGCGCGTAAAGGCGTGGAGAAGGATGAGCGCGCCCGGCTGATCGAGCAGCAGACAGTGGAACGGTTGCAACGCAACCTCGACGACGAGAAGCGGATACTCTTTGATGAGCGTTCCAAGCGTCTGGAGGCGTTGCTCGGCGGCAGGGAAGTGAAGGCCGACCTGCACGACGACAAAACCAACCGCAAGCTTGTCGACAAGGGCGACGTGCTGACTCGGGCGATTCTCGAGACGATGCGCGCCCGCGACCTGAAGCGCTTGAAGCTCGATGGCAAGGACCCGCACCTGCACGAGCGGATCGACGAGATCGAGGAGATGACGATTCGTCAGATCCAGGTCCTCGAAAAGATCACCGACGAGAAGATCGCCAAGCTCAAGAAGGGCGACGAGCTCTCGCCAGGCGTCATCAAAATGGTCAAGGTCTTCATCGCCATGAAGCGCAAGCTTCAGGTGGGCGATAAGATGGCCGGCCGTCACGGCAACAAGGGCGTCATCGCCCGCGTGCTGCCGGAAGAGGACATGCCGTTTACGCCGGAAGGCCGGCCGGTGGAGCTGGTGCTCAATCCGCTGGGCGTGCCTTCGCGCATGAATATCGGACAGGTGATGGAGACCCATCTGGGCTGGGCCGGAGAGGCGTTGGGCATAAAGTTCGCGTCGCCGGTGTTTGAAGGGCCGTCGGTCGAGCTCATCAAAGAGAAGCTGGTCGAAGCGGGGCTGCCGCCATCGGGGAAAATCCGGTTGCGCGACGGCCTGACCGGTCAGGCGTTCGAGCAGGATACGACAGTCGGCATTATGTACATGCTCAAGCTGTCGCATCTGGTTGACGACAAGATCCACGCCCGCTCGATCG
>CAYOPA010000242.1:0-8214 GCA_964405625.1 uncultured Bryobacterales bacterium | reverse complement strand
GTAGGTCTCGCTCATCAGCATCGTCTTGACCAAGCCCTTCACGTCCCAACCCGAGTCCATAAACTCCACCGCCAGCCAGTCCAGCATCTTGGGGTGACTGGGCCAGTCGCCCTGCGAGCCGAAGTCCTCGACCGTATGCACCAGCCCCCGGCCAAAAAACTGGTCCCACAAACGGTTCACCGTCACGCGCGCCGTCAGCGGGTTGTCGCGCGAAACCAGCCAGCGCGCCAGCCCCAACCGGTCCTTCGGCGCGTCAAGGGGCAACGTCCCGACAGCCGCCGGCACAAGCCGCTCCACCCGCTCGCCGGGAACGTCGTAGGCGCCGCGCTCGAGCAGAAACGTCTCCCGGGGCTCGGGCAGCTCCTGCATCACCATCACCGTGGGCAGGCTTTTGAGCAGCGCCTGCCGCTCGCGCCGCAGCCGGACGGCCTCGGCCCAGGCTTCGCGATGTTTGGCCGGGCCATGCTCGTTGAGGTAGGCCAGCCGCGCCGTATCCCGGACGCCCGGCGGCAGCGCAGCGGCGCCGACGCGCGCCAGCTCTCCGAGCGTGCGCACCTCGGCCAACCTCGCCATTTCCTCCTCGTCCAGCGCCTCCCCGTAAACCTTCACGCCGTCGATGGCGCCCTCAAAGCCCTTCTTCAGTCCGCCGCCCATGCCGATCTTCAGCGGCTCCTTCACGCCGGTCTGCTGGTTCATCAGGTCGAGGATGACGGTCTTTTCGACCTTCTTGCCATCGACGAACAGCTCGATTCCCTCGGCCAGGCGCGAGCCATCGTAGGTGACCGCCACATGCCGCCACTCGTTCAACGGCAGCGCGGCGGCGGACTCGACCCGCAAGCCGTCGTCGAGCCAGCGCTGGATCAAATTGAATTGCAGCTTGCCCTTGACCAGATAGAGCCCGTAGCCGCCCCAGCCCAGGTCCTGCCCGTCCTGCTCGGCGGTGGTGCGCGCGATGATGGCGCCGGTCCCCTCGGTCGGCTTGATCCAGGCCGACAGGGTGAAGGCGTCCAGATAGCCGTAATTTGCCTTGTCGCCGACATCCACGTGGCGTTCGCCATTGAGCTCCACGGCGCGGCCCACGGGGCCTTCCGTATAAGCCGGCGCGCCCCCGGCAAAGCTCCAGCCGGGCTCGGATTCCTCGAAGTCGTGGCTGGTCTCCAGGTCCAGCTCGCGGCGCCAACGGCTCGGGTCGTCCGAGGCGGCCAGCTTGGCTTCCAGCTTGGCGACGCCCTTCGCGATGGCGTCCGACATGCGCTCAAGGCGCTGCTCGGCGGCGGCCAGACGCTCCTCGGCGGCCTGGACCTGATTGCTTTGCTCAAGGGTCGGCGCGGCGATCATCGGCGGCGTGTTGCCGAACTTAAACACCTGCCCGCGCTCGGGGATGTTGTTGAAGAACGCGTAGAACGAGTAGAACTCCTTCTGGCTCAAGGGGTCGAATTTGTGGTCGTGGCAGCGGGCGCAGCCCAGGGTCAGCCCCATGAAGACGGTGGAGGTCGTCTCCACCCGATCGACGACGTACTCCACCAGATACTCCGCGGCGACAATGCCGCCCTCGGAGTTGGCCCGGTGGTTACGGTTGAAGCCGGTGGCGATGAGCTGATCGAGCGTCGGGTTGGGCAGCAGGTCGCCGGCAAGCTGCTCGATGGTGAACTGGTCGAACGGCTTGTTGTTGTTGAAGGACTCGATCACCCAGTCGCGCCAGCGCCACATGATGCGCTCGGCGTCGGTCTGGTAGCCGTTAGTGTCGGCGTAGCGGGCGCCGTCCAGCCAGCGGATGGCCATGCGCTCGCCATAGCGCGGCGACGCCAACAACCTGTCCACAACCTTCTCGTAGGCGTTCGGCGATTTGTCAGCCAGGAATGCGTCGATCTCCTCGGGGGTCGGCGGCAGGCCGGTCAGGTCGAGGGTCACGCGGCGCAGCAGAGCCTCGCGGCTTGCCGGCGGTGAGTGCCGTAGCCCCTCGGCTTCGAGGCGCTCGCGCACGAAGCGGTCGATGGGTGAAAGCGTGGCGTCGGCCGGCGGCAGCTCGGGCCGCGAGGCGGGGATGAAGGCCCAGTGCCCCTGGTACTCGGCGCCTTGCTCGATCCAGCGGCGCAGCAGTGCGGCCTCGGCGTCGGTGACCACCTTGCCTGATCCGGCGTAAGCGGGCGGCATCCGCAGGTTCGGGTCGGCGTGCGTCACGCGCGCCAGCAGCGCGGAGCTCTCCGGATCGCCGGGAACGATGGCGGCGCGCCCGCCGAGGTCCGCGATGGCCCGCTCCCGGATGTCCAGCCGCAGCCCGCTGATGCGCTTCTTCTCATCGGGTCCATGGCACACGAAGCATCGGTCCGACAGGATCGGCCGGATGTCGCGGTTGAACTCGACCCGCTGCTCCCCGGCGATGGGGCTCGCCGCGCGACCGGCCGGCGGCAGCGCCGCCAGGAGCGCGACCGTCAAGACCGGCGCGAGTCGTAAGCTGATGAAATTCATACGAAAAGTAGGCTCGGGCTCTATTATCGGGCCGCTCGGCAAACGGCGCAAGGCGAAGCGCGGCGCCGATCGGTTAGGCTGTAGTTCTTAACCGCTTACGGGGAGGTCCATGGAACCAGTCAGCCAGCCCAACGAGCCGATCTCGGCGCAGACCGAGCTGGTTGTGGTGACCGGCCTGAGCGGCTCGGGCAAGGGCACCGTCCTGCACGTCTTTGAGGACCTGGGCTACTACGCGGTCGACAACCTGCCGCTGGAGCTGATTCCGAAGTTCGTCGAGCTTTGCCAGCAGTCCGCGGAGATCCATCGCGCCTGCCTCGTGGTGGACATCCGCGAAGGCCGCGCCCTGGAGCGCTTCCCGCAGGTGATCGCCGACCTGCGCGAGGAGACCAAGGGTTTTCTGCTGTTCCTGGAGGCCTCCGACGAGGTTCTCCAGCAACGCTTCAGCGAGACCCGCCGGCCCCATCCGATTGCCGGCGAGGGCGCTTTGTTGGAAAAGATTCGCCGCGAGCGAGAGCGGATGGCCCCGGTCGAGGCGATGGCGGACCGGGTGATCGACACCTCCAAATGCAACATCCATGACCTGCGCCGGCTGATTGTGGACCGCTTCGGCGGCGACAACACGCCGGTCATGCTGGTGACCATCGAGAGCTTTGGTTTCAAGCACGGTCTGCCGCGCGACGCCGACCTGGTGTTCGACGTGCGCTTCCTGCCCAACCCGCACTACCTGCCGGGCGGCAAGGACCTGACCGGGCACGATCAGAGGGTCATCGAGTACGTCAGCTCATTCCCTCAGACGGGCGAGTTCATTAAGCGCGCCACCGACCTGCTGACCTACCTGCTGCCGCACTATATCGCCGAGGGCAAGAGCTACCTGACGGTCGCCGTCGGCTGCACCGGCGGCCGCCACCGCTCGGTGATGATCTCCGAGGAGATCCAGAAGCGGCTGGCCGAAGCTGGCTTCACCGCCAAGGTCGTACACCGCGACCTGCACCGCGGCTGACGCCTCCGCGCACGCGGCGGATCCCAAACCTTTCCCGGCGGCTTGCGTCCAAGGCCCTATAATCAAGGAAGTTTCCCCCATGACACGTTTCGCCTTGCTTGTTTTCGCCCTCGCTCTGTCCGCGGCCCCGACGCCCGCCCAATCGCAGAAACTCGGGTCCAACGCTCCTGAGGAGCTTGAGTCCGGGCTTCGAACCCGCGTGGATAGCTTCTACACGCATTTCCAAAAGGGCGAGTACCGCCAAGCCGAACAGTTCGTCGAGGAGGAGTCGCGTGACGCTTTTTACGCCGCCAAGAAGAACCGCATTCTGGGCTTTGAGGTAAAAACCATCAAGTGGGCCGAGGACTTCCGTTCCGCCAACGTGCTGGTCTCTTGCCACACGATCGTTCCGATGCTCGGCTCCGCGCCGGTGGCGGTTCCGCTGGCCGGAGACTGGCGCTTCAACGACGGCGACTGGTTCATGCACCTCGATGCTCGGGAGGAAGTGGACGTCAGCCAGGACTCCACCACTTCGGCTCCCTCGCCGTTCGGTCCGATGCAGTTTAACCAGAACGTCGCTGCGCCGGGCGGCTTCCTGCCGCCGACGCAGGCGCCGCGTCCGACCGTGGAAAGCCTCCGCGAGATGTACCAAGTCAGCACTCAGATGCTGCGCTTCCCGCCCAACCCAAAAGAGCCGGTTACCCGCACCATTAAGGTGAAAAATAATTCGTTGGGCAAGATGCAGCTTCAGCGTTACACCCGCGACATCCCGGGCATCGAAGTTTCGGTGGAGAACCCCGAGTTCCAGGCCGGGGAGGAAGTCGCCATCGAAATCACCTACAGCCCTGAAGCGGGGGAGCTCAGCGGCCGCTACCGGATCGATTTCATGCTGATGCCGATCAGCCAGATGTTCGAAGTCTTCCTGGACTTCTGAGGCCTTCGTGCTTGGCCCGGTCTCAGCCCTTCGCCTGAGGAGCTGTTGGGATAGGGCCTTTTCCGTCCGATGGAACAAATTGATTCCCCACAAAAGGCCTGCGGTTGTGCGATAAGATAGCAACCGAATCAGGGCTGTGGGGCCCGGCCTGATGTCAGCCGAAAGCTATACCGACGAGCTCATCGTCGCACAGCGCCGCGCCTATCACCTTGCGGTGCTGCGCTTGGTCATCGCTGTCGGCTATCTGTTTATCCAGTCCATCTATTTCGCGCTGGGCGCTTCATTCGCCGGGCTGGTCGCCGGCGCCCTGCTGTGCATTTATGCGGCGCTGTTGCTGACTTTTCGGGAAAACCCAGCGCTTCGAACGCGGCCGCAGTTGGTGCTCTACGCCGACTTGGCCGTAATGGTCCTGACGGTGCTGCTCACCACGGACGGCGAAATCGGCGTACCGCTGATGCTGTTCCATTTTCTGGTGATCGAGGCGGCCCTGCTGCACGGCGCCAAGGAAGTGTTGCTGATCACCTCGCTGAGCGTCGTCTTCTACTCCGCTTGGCTGGCCAGTGGCGAGGCCAACGAGTTTCGTTTCTCGTTCAGCTCGTTTCTGTTCATGCTGGTCGTGGCCGGAGCGTTGGGCTACTACATCACCTTCCAGGGCCAGCGCGCCGAGCGGCGCATCGCCCGAGCTCTGCGGCAGGCCGCCGGGCAGCCCGAGGCCGAGATGGTCCTCGCCGTGGAGACGGCCTTGCGCGAGCTGACGCTATGGCTGGGCTGCTCGCGGGCCGTGCTGGCGCTGTGGGACAACCGTTCGGACTACTACGCCATCTGCGAGCATCCGCCGCAGCGCGACGCCTCCGACGCTCCCCCGGCTGAGTTCGACCACCGCCAGGAGTGGGCGTCGATGGTCGGCTCTCGACTGGATTTTCATGCCAACGACGTCTCCCCTCACGACGAGGCAGGCAAGAAAGTCGACTGCGGTTTCGACCTGCACCCCTACGTGGTCCAGCAATTCGAGATCTACAACGCCCTGGGCGTGGGCCTGCGCGACGAGGACAAGCCCGTTGGGCGGCTGCTGCTGATCAACAGCGTTCGCGGCGTACGCGGCTCCCAATGGAAACGCCTGCGGGACGTGGGCCACCTTTTCCGCGACGCTGTCCGGCACCTGCTGGTGGTGCGCCGCACCGAGCAGGACGCCTACGAACGTGAACGCGTCCGTATCGCTCACGACCTGCATGACGGCCCGCTGCAAAGCGTCATCAGCTTTGAGATGCGGTTGCAGATCATCCGCCGACTGCGCGACCGCAACCCCGAGCTCGCCGAGCAGGAGATGCAGTCGCTCTATGACCTGTCCCGCAAGCTGGTGCAGGAGATGCGCACCTTCGTGCACCGTATGCGTGCGATCGAGGCCGACGACTCGTCGCTGTTGGCCTCCACCCGCAAGCTTGTCGAGGACTTCCAGAAGGAAAGCGGCGTGGCCGTGACGATGCTGGCCGAGCAGAATGGCGCCTTCAACGCGCCCCAGCAGGTGACGGGCGAGACGCTGAAGATCGCACGTGAGGCGCTGCACAATATCTACAAGCATTCCAAAGCGACGCACGTGCTGCTGGCGCTGGAGAAGAAAGGCGGCGACCTGCATATCTCGGTCGACGACAACGGCTCGGGCTACCGCTTCGGCGGCAGGTATTCGCTCGAGGAGCTCGACTCGATGCAGTTGGGGCCCCAGAGCATCAAGCAACGGGTGCGCGGGATGGGCGGCTCGATGGTGCTGGAGTCCAACCCCGGGCGCGGGTCGAATTTGCGGATCAGCCTGCCGTTGAACGGGCGGCATTAGCTGCGCGCCTGGCGTTTCTACATTTCGTCCGGCCGCCCCTACATTTCCCGCCAGCTCTCGGCGAGGTAAAACCGCAATAACGTCGGCTGCATCAGCCTGTTCACCTCGCTGTTCTCCGACTCCAACGCCCCTTTGCCAAACGTCAGCGCCGCCCGAAAAACCTCCGGGGTCAGGTATCGCAGCGCCGATTCGGACAGCCCGAAACCCTCCAGGCTCCGCGCCGCCTCGACCAAGTCGCCGCTCCGGCGCTCCGGCTCCCAGGCCAGTATCCAGCCCCAGTCGCCGAAGCTCGGCACGTTGTCGTGATAGGGCAGCGTGGCAAAGCCGGCGGTCTCCAGCGTCCGGCGGATGCACAGGAATGACTCCTTGGCGTGGTAGGGCGAGGTCGATTGCACCACCAACACCGCCCCCGGATTTAACCGGCGCCGCAGCTTGAGGTAAAACTCAAGGCTGTAAAGCTTGGTCAGCTCGATCGAATTCGGGTCCGGCAGGTCGATGATCACCACGTCTTGGTTCGCCGGCAGCCGGTCGGCCAGGCGGTCGGCGTCGACGGCGTAGACCGTCACGCGGGCGGACTCCTCCACCTCCGAGGCCGCCTTGCGATGCCGCATGTGGGAATACTCATACACCGGCGCGCGGAGGTCGGTCGGCTCCACCAGGCTGAAACCCTCCAGCCGCACCCGGGCGTCGCGCAGGGCGCCTTGGTTGAGCTCGTTGAGCACCGGGTTCGCGCGCGCCAGCTCGATCATCTCGGCGTCGATATCCACCAGCGACGCCTCTTCCACGCCGGGATGCTTGAGCACCTCGCGCAGGCCCAACGCGTCGCCGCCGCCGAGGATCAGCACCCGCCGGTGATTCTCGGCCAGGGCAATCGCCGGATGGACGAGCATCTCGTGGTAGATGTGCTCATCAACGCTTGAAAATTGCAGGTTCCCGTTCAGAAATAGGCGGTAGTCGCGAGGATCCACCGAAGCCGTCAGCACGATGTGCTGGTAGCGCGTGGTGCTTGAAACCACGATCGGGCGGTCATAGAAGCGCTGCTCAAACAGCCGGCTCCAGTCCCGGTTGTAGGCGTAGCCGAACGACAGCGCCGCCGCCGTCAGTGCTACAGCTCCGAACGCCAACCGCTTGTGCGCCACCGCGCCCGTCAACGTGAAGTAGCCGTAGGTCACCGCCGCCACCAGAAAATTCAGCCCGGCCGCCAGGAAGCTGGTCTCGGTGAGCGGGTAGTAGCGCAGCAGCACGAACGCCCACACCAACGCTCCGATGAAGGCCCCCACGTAGTCCGTCGAGAACACGGTGGCGATGTTGGACTTCAGGTGCGGCGCGAACCGCCGGTTGATCCGCAGGACCAGCGGGATCTCCAGCCCGATCAGGAATCCGATGGAGGTGACGAAGAAGTACTGGACAAGGGCGAAATGCGTCTCCATCACGGCATAGGCGCCGTAGACGGCGATGGGC
Source organism: uncultured Bryobacterales bacterium (assembly GCA_964405625.1). Taxonomy (GTDB): domain Bacteria; phylum Acidobacteriota; class Terriglobia; order Bryobacterales; family UBA6623; genus RI-231. The sequence goes on along the minus strand of CAYOPA010000242.1, from coordinate 543 downwards.
GCGAATCCCCCCAGCAGCGCCAGCCCGGCCTCCACGGCCAGGAATTTCTCAATCAGATTCTCGTCGCTCAACCGCCGCTGCCACCAGCCGGCCACGCCCATCATCAGCATCATCAGCGAGATGGTCACCGAGAACTGCTCAATGCTGTTGCCCAGGATGTAGCTGGCGACCGTTCCCAGGATGCACTCGAAAATGAACCCGGCGGCGCCTGTAAAAAACATCGACAGCGCCAGCAGGATGGTTGCCGTGCGCGGCCGTATGGGAAACGTATTCATGCCCGAAAAGCTAGTCTATCTAGTAATGGAGCCCCTCCGACCGACGCGCCGCCGGGTGCTACAAGGGATGGCCAGCGCCGGAGCGCTGGCGGCCTTCCCGGCCTGCCTGCGCCGGCGTCCGCGGTCGTTCACGGGAGGCTTCGTCGGACGCGACTTCGCCGCGGGGCACCGCATCCGCGACGGCGCACCGCCCAGCCCCGCTCGGGAGCGCATCCGGATGCCGCTGGTCATCGTCGGCGGCGGCGTGGCCGGGCTGTCGGCGGCGTGG
>CAYOPA010000241.1:0-8220 GCA_964405625.1 uncultured Bryobacterales bacterium | reverse complement strand
CGATCGTGCCGACGTTGACATGCGGCTTTGTCCGCTCGAATTTCTCCTTCGCCATATCTGGTATTCCTCGTTGCTGCTTCGCGTGGACTCGTCTCGAAAAATCGGGCCTAGGCCGTGACCTTGCCCTGAACCTTGCTGATAACTTCCTCGGCGACCGCCGCCGGCGCTTGCTCGTAGCCGTTCAAGTGCATCGAGTAGCTGCCGCGTCCCTGCGTTCGCGAACGGAGCTCGGTCGCATAGCCGAACATCTCCGCCAAGGGCACGAAACCCTTGATAATCTGCGAGCCGCCGCGCATCTCCATGCCTTCCAGCCGTCCGCGGCGCTGGTTGATGTCCGAGATCACGTCGCCCATGTAGTCTTCAGGCACCACGACCTCGACGGCCATCACCGGCTCAAGCAGAACGGGCTTGGCTTTCTTGGCGGCATTCTTGAACGCCATCGAGCCCGCCACCTTGAAGGCGATCTCCGAGCTGTCCACCTCGTGGTAGCTGCCGTCGTAGAGCTCAACCTTGATGTTGACCAGCGGGTAGCCGGCGACCACGCCGCCTTCCATCGCTTCCTTGATGCCGGCTTCGATCGGGTTGACGAACTCCTTCGGGATCGCACCGCCCTTGATCGAGTTGACAAACTCAAAACCGCCAGTGGCCGCGCCGTCTTCGATCGGCCACATGTTGATCTTGCAATGACCGTACTGGCCGCGGCCGCCGGACTGCCGTACAAACTTGCCCTCGGCCTCGGATTCCTTGGTGATCGTCTCGCGGTAGGCCACCTGCGGCCGGCCGACGTTCGCCTCCACCTTGAACTCTCGCATCAGCCGGTCCACCAGGATCTCCAGGTGAAGCTCGCCCATGCCGGACAGGATCGTCTGGTTGGTCTCCGGGTCGGTCATCACGCGGAAGGTCGGATCCTCCTGCGCCAACTTCGCCAGAGCCATTCCCAACTTCTGCTGGTCGGCCTTGGTCTTCGGCTCAACAGCCAACGACAGCACCGGCTCGGGGAAGTCAATCCGCTCCAGGATGACCGGCTTGTCCTCGTCGCAGATCGTGTCGCCGGTCTGCACCGTCTTCAGGCCCACCACCGCGGCGATGTCGCCGGCGCGGACCTCTTCAATCTCTTCGCGCTTGTTGGCGTGCATCTGCAACAAGCGCCCAATGCGCTCGCGCCGGCCCTTGGCCACGTTGAAGACGCTGTCGCCGGCCTTGAGCACGCCCGAGTAGACGCGCACAAAGACCAACTGCCCGACAAACGAGTCGGAGAGGATCTTGAAGACCAGCGCCGAGAACGGCTCGTCGTCGGAAGCCTTCCGGGCGATCTGCGCCACGCCGTCGAGGTCGGTGCCTTCCATGGGAGGCACATCGAGCGGCGAAGGCAGGTAATCCACCACCGCGTCGAGCAACCGCTGCACACCCTTATACTTAAACGCCGAGCCGCACAGCACGGGAGTAATCTTCAGCGCGATCGTCGCCCGGCGAATTCCCGCGCGCAGCTCCTCGGCCGTCGGCTCCACGCCCTCGACGTACTTCTCAAACAGCGCCTCGTCCTGCTCGGCCACCTTCTCGAGCATGTCGTGGCGACACGCCTCGGCTTCGTCCTTGAGATTGGCCGGGATATCCTCGACGTCGTAGGTGGCGCCTTGGGTCTCATCGCGCCACAGGATGGCCTTCATTTCGACCAAGTCGACCACGCCCTGGAGCTTGTCCTCAGCGCCGATCGGCAACTGCAGCGGCACCGGGTTGGCCTTCAGGCGGTCCACGATGGTCTGCACGGCGTGATTGAAGTCCGCGCCGATCTTGTCCATCTTGTTAATGAAGGCGATCCGAGGCACGCGGTACTTGTCCGCCTGCCGCCAGACCGTCTCGGACTGGGGCTGCACGCCGGCGACGGCGTCAAACACCGCGATGGCGCCGTCGAGCACACGAAGCGAACGCTCCACCTCGGCCGTGAAGTCCACGTGGCCGGGGGTGTCAATAATGTTGATCTGGCAGTCGCGCCACGCCGCATGGGTGGCCGCGGAAGTGATCGTAATTCCGCGCTCTTGCTCCTGCTCCATGTAATCCATCGTGGCGGCGCCGTCATGCACCTCGCCCATCCGATGGATACGCCCGGCATAAAAGAGAATACGCTCCGTCGTCGTCGTCTTACCGGCGTCGATGTGCGCCGCGATTCCGATGTTGCGGTACTTCTCCAGACTGACCTTGCGTGCCATAAGCTCTTCTTGCGTCCGTTCTTAATCCGTGCGGCAACCTGCGTCGGCGCCGCAACCTGTCAACACGGCAGGCGCTGCCGCGTGCTTCACCGACTAACCTTTCAGCGTGAGATTCGCCGAAGCCCGTCTCACCAGCGGTAGTTCGCAAAGGCCTTGTTGGCCTCGGCCATGCGGTGAACGTCTTCCTTCTTCTTCATCGCCGTACCGCGGCCAGCGGCGGCGTCCAAAATCTCGGCGGCCAACCGCTCCGCCATGCCCTTCTCGCTGCGCGACCGCGCGTAGCCGATCAACCAACGCATCGCCAACGAGTTACGGCGATTGGTCGGCACCTCGATCGGCACCTGATAGTTCGCGCCGCCCACGCGCCGCGACTTGACTTCAACCACCGGCTTGCAATTCTCGACCGCTTTCTTGAAAACCTTCAGCGGCTCTTCTTCGTTGCGCTCGGCGACCATCGCCATGGCGTCGTAGAAGATCCGAGACGCCAACGACTTCTTGCCTTCCCACATCAGGTTGTTGATGAACTTCGACACCAACGTCGAGTTGTAAATCGGGTCGGGAGGAGGAACCCGTTGCGGTATGTCTCTTCTGCGCGGCATGGCTTCTTGGTTGCGTTCCTAGCTTCCGTTCCTACTGCTTGGGGCGCTTGGCGCCGTACTTCGAGCGACCCTGGCGGCGATCGGAGACGCCCGAGGCGTCCAGCGTGCCGCGCACCACGTGATAGCGAACACCCGGAAGATCCTTGACGCGGCCGCCGCGGATCAGAACAATCGAGTGCTCCTGCAAGTTGTGCCCGACGCCCGGAATGTAGGTCGTAACCTCAATCCCGTTGGTCAACCGCACGCGCGCCACTTTCCGTAGCGCCGAGTTCGGCTTCTTCGGGGTCACCGTATACACGCGAGTGCAGACGCCGCGGCGCTGCGGGCAACGCTGCAAGGCCGGGCTCGCCGTTCCATACTTGGGGGCCTTGCGGCCCTTGCGCACCAATTGATTAAACGTCGGCACGTTTCCCCTCTACCTCAACTCTTGTCGCGCAAACTGACGCACGCGCCCGGACTGTCCGCCATGAATGCGGCACAATCCGACCGGGCGCATCGTCGCGAATACGCAACGACTTCCGTTTCTTCGCTAACGCGTCGCCATAGGGATTCGATGTTCGAATCTTATCGACGACGATTTATGGGACCCCAACAACTTCGAGCTTTCGCTCATTCGGCTGGAGCCAAGCTCCCATGAATCAGCCCGTCGCCCTTTAGAGGCTCCGAGCCTTCCGCTCTTTCAAGCCGCAAGATAGCGGACTAGAGCGGGGGAACTGCCCACACAATCTCTAAGATTAGGCTAGCCGCCCCGCGCTGTCAACCGCTCGGACCGATTCGACTAAAGTTTTTTCAATGGGACCGCTTATTCTTCAGAATGGCCGTACACAACGATGCCGACCACGTCGCCGGCGACGGGCAGATCCAGCACCCAGAGCTCGTAGTCGTTCTCCCACAGGTTCGGCGCTTGGTCGCCCTCGGGCAACTCCACGCGCGCCACGGTCGGATGCGGATTACCTACGGCCTTGGTCAACTCCACCATGCCATTGTAGCTGTAGTTCTTCGCGGGCTCGGCGTCCTTGTCCGCCGGCGTCAGGATCGCGAAATCCCGGCTCGGGGCCACGCCCATGTGGTTGCCGTCCTCCGGATGCAGCGTGTAGCGCAAGGTATACCAGCCCGACGGCACGCTCTGGGCCCGGAAGTCCGAGGAGCTCTCCGGAAAATGCACCAACGCGATTAACGCGCCCTCTGGAATAAAGTCGTAGCGGATGCCGAAGCCTTTTGACGGCTCGCCCTCAAAGGCTTCCTTGCGGCCCCAATAGCGCGCAATCACCTGCCCGCCCGACTCCTTGACGGCGTAGCCTTCGTCATGCAGCAGGGCTTTGATCGCCGCCGGAGCCTCCTCGGCCGGCCCGACCTTGTCGAAGCTGAAGTCTCCGGCGAAGGCTGTCGCCGCCAGGGCGAGACCGAATACAGCCAATTGTGCAAAGCTCTTCATTTTTTCCATCAGTTCCTTGCCCCGCACGCTGCGCGAGGCCCTACCTGACACCGACGCCGCTCGCCCGGGAGCGGTTACACTGTTCGATTGCAAACAGGCAACGGTAAACAACAAGGGCGGGCGACTTCGCAGCCCCCGCCCCGCCGTCATCAAAATACGATCCGGGCGTCTGGGCGTTAGTCGTCGGAAACGACCGAACCGACCAGGTTGAACGTGCCGAGATAGACGCTCGAGCGCCGGTACTCGTTCAAGGTGACGCCGACGGCGTCATAGCGCACGCTCTGCTGTAGAGCATGGGCCGCCATCGAGTGCTCCAGATCCACGATCGGCTGGTAGTAGACGTGGTCGAGATGGCACAACGAGTCAGTGTCCTCGATCGCCCGCGTCGAAACCTTCACCAGCTCGCCGGCCGTCAGCGTCGCCTGCTTGGCGTGCATATTGCCGTGGAAATCCACCGCGATCGGAGCGATCTCGGTCTTGACGACCTCGCCGATCATCTCGCCGGCCGAGCGCCGCGCGAGCTGCTCCAGAGCCGCCCGCTGCGCCGGGGTCGCCTCGGCGTCGAAGATCAACATCGTCTTGGTCGGCAGCGGGTTGCCGAACGGGTTGCCGATGGTCGAGCTGGCCTTGACGACCGCCACCACCGAAAGTCCCGCCAGATCGGCGCCGGCCACCTCGCCGGCCTCCACGCTCCAGGCCATCACGGCCAGATCGCCTTTGATGCCCGCTTCGGAGTTGGCGAAGCAGTGCGAGGCGTAGATTTCGGCGTTGCGGGTCTCCAGATATGTTCCGCGCACCTCGGCCGCCAGGGTCGAGCTCAGACTGAGGGCGGCTACAGCCGCCAGGGCTAATGTTTTCATATCGGTTCTGCTTCCTCCGGGAGTCGTTATTCTAGCAGAACCTAGGATTTGTCAAGCCTTGTTTGGGTGATCGCCGACAGGCGCAAAGACGACCGAGCGCTCACTCCAGAGCCTCTTCCAGCCGCGGATCGGCAAAGTAAGCCTCGCCGAGGCCGACGAATCGCATGCCGACCGTCACGCCGACGGCGTCCTCGTCGATCGTTCCGGTAATCGCCCGCACCGTCCATTCGTCCCCGGGGATCGGCTTGTCGGCCGAGTATCTATGGAAACCGACTCCGGTCGGTCGATCAACCCGCACGAAGATCTGTCCCTGACCGAAGAAGGAGTCAAGCCGCAGAGCCGCGGAGAACCGAACCTGCTTGCCGCGCAGCGTAGCGGCGTCGAAGGTTTTCGTCATGTAGGCAAGCTCGCGTGACCCAGCACGTTCGTTGCGGACCACGGCGCAGCCTGAGTCGCGACCGGCGCACGTCTCCAGCACATCGAGCGAGTAACCAGCGCCTGCGCCCCAAGTCCAAACGGTCGCTTCGCCGGAGAGCCCGGAGGTTGCGGGCTCCAGGTCGACCGGAACTTGGCCCGCCGCCGGAAGCAGGAAACAGAGGAACAGCGCAGCGACTCGCAGGCCGCCCGGTCCGCGGGCTGACTCCCCATGCGGTCGGACCAGTTGATTCGTACCCAGAATCCTCATATTGGCCACTCCGACAGGACGCGGGAGCCCAAAGGAATCGGCCGCGGCCCGTGAGGCCGCGGCCGATGGTTGTCAATCCGAGCGGAGGCGGCCGTAGCCTACAACCGCTTGTAGCACTTGCGCGACGACGTGCAGGCGTCTTCATCCACCAGCGCGCCGTCAGGCCCCACCGGGTTCTGCGAATAAACACACCAGTAGATGCGCGAGTTCGACAGTTGCACGGTCGGGTCGTCGTCAGCGTCGATGAACATGCCCTTCCAGCGCAAGCCTTCGCAGCGCTTTTGCAGCACGGTCAGACCGGCGCCTCGGTTCCGGCTCATCAGGCAACCTCCATCCCGGCGGCGCGCATGATCGCACGCTTGACCGCAATGTTGGCCAACTGCACCTTATGCTTGTTGCGCGACAAGGGCGTCGCCGCCGAAACCGCCGCCTTGCCGGCTTCCGCCGCCACGGCTTCGCTCAGCGTCTTGCCCTTGAGCGCGTTCTCGGCTTCGGGCGAGCGCCGCGGCTTGGGCGACACGTGCCCCATCACCACCTTGGCGTCCTGCACCGTCTTGCCCTTCATCGTCAGCGCCACCGACGCCGTCGCCAGCGGCCAATCAAAGAGCATCCGTTGCCGGATCTCGTAGGTCGCGTTCTCGACGCCTTTCGCCGCCGGCAGGGTGATCGCCGTTAGCACCTCGTTCGGCTTGAGCGCAATCTCGCGGTCGCTGTCGCTGGAGGGAATCGTATAGAGATCCTCCAGCGCAATCTCGCGAGCGCCGTCCGGGCCGACCACCGTCGCCTTCGCGCCGAGCGCGATCAACGCCGGCGCCAAGCTGGAGGGGTTGACGAAGTACGCCGGACCCTTGTTGTCCAAGATGGCGTGATACTGGTTCTCGCCGGCCGGAACCAGCGCCTTGCCGTCCTCGCTCTTGGCCAACAGCCCGAAGCCGTTACGGAAGTACCAGCAGCGCGGACGCTGCAACAGGTCGCTCGCCACCGTCGACATCGCCCGATGTTGCAGCGAGTGGATGCCGGAGATCGCCGTCGTCAGCGACGGGTACGCCTTGGCGAAATTGCGATCCGCCATCAGCGCGGCCAGGGTCGTCATGGAGCCGACCTTCATCCCCGAGCCCGCTTTTTCCACGCCCTTAAGCGTGGGGATGCTCTTCAGGCTCACCACGCGGGTCGGCGCGTAGATGCGCTCCTTGAGCAACGACAGCGTGTCGGTCCCTCCGGCGAGCAGCTCGGTCTGACCCCACTGCTTGCCCAACGCCGCGACGGCGTGCTCGACCGTGGTCGGTGCAATGTACTCGAAGTTCCGCATTACGCCACACCTCCCTTCTGGATGGCCTCAAGGACCCTGTCCGGCGTCATCGGAATCACCGGCACGCGCACGCCGAGCGCGTTGTGCACGGCATTGGAAATCGCCGCGCCCGGCGAGATCGCAGGCGGCTCGCCAATGCCGATTACGCCGCGGTCGTCATACATGTGCTGGTCGATCGAGACCATCAAGTTACCGATGTCGCCAATGCCGGAGAGCTTGTAGAACTCCATGTCGGCGTTGAGCATCTGCCCGGTGATCTCGTCATAAACCCGCTCTTCGTAGAGCGAATAGGCCACGCCCTGAATCAGCGCGCCGTAGACCTGGCTTTCGGCCTGCGTCAACGAGATGACGTAGCCGACATCCTGTACGGCCGCCATCGACACCACCTTGACCACGCCGGTCTCGATGTCCACCGAGACCTCGGCGATTTGCGCGCCGCCGACGCCGGAGTCGTTGAGCTTGCCGCCGTTGCGGTCCGGCTGCGCGCCCATCTCCGAAATCGTCTTCACGCCCAGCTTGCGGCAAGCGTCGTTCCAGGAGATCGACTTCGACGGGTCGTTCTTGGCGACCAGCCGTCCGCCCTTGGCTTCCAGGTCATCGACCGATACGCCCAGATCCGGGGCCACCACTTCCTTGAGCTTCTCCACGGCGTTAACCGCGGCGCGGCGGGTCGAGGCCGAAACGCCGCCAACCGTCGTCGATCCGCCCGAGGCGCCCGATTCCGGAAGGTTGCTGTCGCCCATGTTGACCTTGACCACGTGCAGCGGCAAACCAACCGTCTCCGCGAGCACGGCGCCCACGACGGTGCGGCAGCCGACGCCCAGATCCTGCGTCCCGATATTGGCCGAAACGCTGCCGTCGGGCTCGATGTCCACGCGGCAGGTCGAGTCGTGCGGCCGGCCCGCCCAGGTGTGGATCGAAGCGCCCACGCCGCGCCGGATCACGCCCTTGCCGGCGCCGGGAGTGTCGTACTTCTCACTCCAGCCGATCATCTGGGCGGCCTTGTCGAGCTGCCGGGCATAAACGTCGCCGCGCGGCGTCAGGTTCAGGTTCTTCTTGAACAGATCCAGCGGATCCATCTTCAGCTTGGCGGCCAGATCGGTCAGAGCCGTCATGGTCAGCGCC
>CAYOPA010000240.1:0-8225 GCA_964405625.1 uncultured Bryobacterales bacterium | reverse complement strand
GGGACTTTGTCGTGCTCGAGCTCGAAGACCGCGCCGGCGGCAACTCCCGCTGGGGCGAGCTGGACGGCGCCCGCTACCCCTGGGGCGCCCACTATGTGCCCCTGCCTGATCGGCGCATTCCGCTCGTGGCCGAGCTTTTTGAAGAGCTCGGCGTACTCAAGAACGGTCTCTGGGACGGCGCCCACCTGGCCCGCGATCCGCTGCACCGCCTCTACAAGGACGGCGAGTGGATCGAGGGTCTGGAACCCGGCGCCGACGCCCCCAAGGCCGACCGCGACCAGTTCGACCGCTTCTGGGACCGCATCGACTTCTACCGCCAGGGCGGCGAGCTGACTATCCCCATCCGCCGTCCCGAGCAGACCGCCGAGCTCGACAAGCTCTCGATGAAGTCCTGGATGGTGGCCGAAGGCTTCTTCTCGCCCTGGCTACATTGGTACGTCGACTACGCCTGCCAGGACGACTACGGGACCTCTTACGCAGAGACCTCCGCCTGGGCCGGCATTCACTACTACGCGGCCCGGCCGGAGAACGACCTGGGCGTGCTGACCTGGCCCGAGGGCAACGGCTGGATCGTGGAACGCCTGCTGGAGCGCGTGGGCAGCCACGTGCGCACCGGCAGCCCGGTGGAGCGCATCGAGCCCAAGGGCAAGACGCTCGAAGTCTCAGCCGGTGACACGCTCTACGAGGCCGACGCCGTCGTTTTCGCCGCCCCGCTGTTCTTGGCGCCGTACGTTATGCCGGCGATTGCGGCCGGGCTGCCTTCGCTGGCCCGGTTCACCTATTCGCCTTGGATGGTGGCCAACCTGGTTCTCGACGATCCGCCGACGGGCCGCGGCGCGCCGCCGGCTTGGGAAAACATTGTTTACGGCTCGTCCGGGCTCGGCTACGTGGACGCCGGGCATAAAGCCCCCGCACGCGCGGACGGGCGGAGCGTATGGACTTACTACCGAGCCTTAACCGAGACACCGCCCCGGCAAGCGCGCGCCGAGCTGCTGGAACAAAGCTGGGACGAGTGCGCCCGCCTGGCGATCGGCGAGATGCGGGCGGCGCACCCCTCCCTCGACGGCCACGTCGAGCGGATCGACATCATGCGCTACGGTCACGCCATGATCCGCCCGACGCCCGGGCTGATTACCAGCGCGGAGCGGGCGGCCATTGAGGATTTCGACGGCCCGGTGCAGTTCGGGGCGTCGGACTTAAGCGGCGTGTCGATCTTTGAGGAAGCGCAGTACCGCGGCGTACGCGCGGCCGAACGCTGTCTGCGGCGGCTGGGCTACCGCGATCTGGAATTCGCGTGAAGCTTTGCGTTTGGTCCGGAAAACCGCGCGGGCTTGGGCGCACGTCCGCGCGCCCCTACGACGTCGGGTATCCGCGCGATGCCGCCTGACCCGTAGGGGCGGCCGGAAGGCCGCTCAAGTCCAGTTGCCATTGGAAAAGCCCGCGCGGCCCACGCTACGACGTGCCTCGAAAGATCTTCTCAGTCAACCACTTACGCTCCACACTTGACCGTTCACCGGGGCTCAGCTCATGCACCCCGCCGCGCTGATCCCGGATGTAGTCCAGGATCGTGGACGTCGGCGCGAACCAGCCGTTCTTCCGGCTGAGGCGTTGCATCAGCTCAGCGAAGCGCCGGTCCAGCACGCCGTCTTCGATGTACCAGTGGCCGAAGTGGGTGTACATGATGCAGAGCCCGCCCTCGGCCTCCAGCCGGTCCTGCGCGGCCTCGTTCAGGCGCTGTTTGTAGGAGTTGCAGTTGGCGCCCTCGGTGCTGGCGAACCAAGCCTGCACGTAGGGCTTGGTGGCGTCGCTGTACGGCGCCCAAGGGCACTCGTTCAGGTTGTTGGGCCCTTCAAAGACGAAGTTGCGGCAGTAGCGTATGCGCTCGCGGCAGACATCGCCCCAGAAGTACGGGCTGGCCTCGTCGCCGCCGTGGTATCGCTGGGTCCGAACGCCGGTCAGCAGTTGATAGGCCGTCCGCCGCCAGCCGCTGAGCCGGTCGGCGGTCCAGTAGATCGCCTCTTCGTTGTAATGATTGGCCATCGAATGCGGATCGTGGCCGAAACAGTCGCGAAAGGCGTCCAGGGCGGCGATGGTCTCTTGGCGGAACGAGCCGTGGGCGGCGGCGTGGTGCCAGCCGATCTCAAAGCCCTGCTCCTGCAAGCGCAGGCAGTGTTTGCGGAAAGCGGGGTCCTGGCAGGTGTCGCCGGGCGAGTTGGGCTCGCGGATCGGGTCCGCCATCCAGATCGACTTGGTCGTCCGGAAGCCGAGATCGCCCAAAAAGCCGTAGATCCGCTCGCTGCCGGGCAGCAACTGCCCATCGGGATCGTCGAACACCGTAAAGGCAAAGGCTTTTCCGTGAGGCCACTGGATGCGTGGCGGCTGGATGCTCATCGCGCCGGGCTCACCGCACCCGCGCCGCGAAATCCCGCGCCGCCGCGTCCGCCTCGTCCAGCGGCAGTCCGACGACGCCGAGCAGATGATTCGTCTTGGGGAAGACGAACCAAGGCGTCTCGCCATCCATGCCAAAGTAGCCGCCGAACGACGGCACGAATTTCGACCCGGCGAGCTGTTCGTTCACATCCATCGCCAAGAAGCCGGCCGCGTCGTTGTCCTTCGTGACGATCAGAAACATCCGGTACGTCTTGCCGTCTTTCTCGTAAGTCGCCAGATTGCCGCCGGGAAGATAGTCCTTGCCGAGCAGGTTGTCATCGACGAGATCCATCGCCGTGCGATCCTCGCGCGGGAAGACGCGGCTCTCATCCGGCGGCTTGGGCTTGGGGGCCTCGGCCCGCGGTTGAGAGACTTCACCTCCACACGCAACCATCATGACTACAAATAGATACGAGAGACGCCTCATGTAGTGGCTCCGCTCAATTCAAGCTCGTTTTGCACAGGCTCGGCGGGCGCTTCGACGATCTCGGCGGTCATCCCCACCGCGATCTCGCCGCCCTCCAGCACCCGGCCGTAGACGCCTCCGCGCCGTTCGGGGTCCAAGGCTGTTTGCAAGCCCTGCACGACATCCTCCATCAGCCGGCAGGGGCGCGTCTCGCCGATCACACGGATCAGGCAGGGACCGATGCGGATCGCCTTGCCGATCGAGGCTTGCAGGTCCACGCCGCGCAGCAGCAGGTTGGCGCGGCGGCGACCCGGGTTGATCTCCCGGCCCAGCTCGGCGCAGGCGGCGGCCCAAGCCGCTTCGTCGAGCAGCGTCACCTGCCGATTGCCGCGCCCGGCGTGATCGCCTTCGAGCCCCATGCCCGGCGCTGCGAGTGTAGCCGTCGCCTCGCGGACCGGGGTGCGCGCCGACGGCCGAAGGAAGATTTTCTTAAGTGAACCCATTTTCAGGCCATCATGGCGCGGCGCCCGGCCGGCCACACGCTACTCCACGTCCATGCCGAGATGCTCAGCCAAGAACGCCCATTGGTCGGCGAGCTCTTCAATCTGCTTCGAGGTCGGCTTCCCCGCCCCGTGGCCGGCCGAGGTTTCGATGCGGATCAGCACGGGGGCGTCGCCCTTCTGGCGGTATTGCAGCTCAGCGGCGAACTTAAAGCTGTGGCCCGGCACCACGCGGTCATCGGTGTCGGCCGTGGTGATCAGCGTGGGCGGGTAGTCGGAATGCTTGCGCAGGCTGTGGTAAGGCGAGTAGGCATGGAGCGCCTCAAACTCGCGCGGATCGTCGGCCGAGCCGTAGTCGTCCACCCAAAAACGCCCGGCGGTGAACTGGTGGAATCGCAGCATATCCATCACGCCGACCGCCGGCAGTGTGGCGCCAAACAGCTCCGGACGCTGCGTCATCGCAGCCCCCACCAGCAGGCCGCCATTGGAGCGCCCGTGGATGGCGAGGCGTTTCGCCGAGGTCACCCTGTTCTCGATCAGCCATTCGGCGGCCGCGAAAAAGTCGTCGAAAACGTTCTGCTTGTTCGTTCTAGTGCCGGCTTGGTGCCACTCCTCGCCGTATTCGCCGCCGCCGCGCAGGTTGGCGACCGCCAGTACCCCGCCCAGATCCAGCCAGCTCATCCAGACGGTTGAGAATGAGGGCGTGACCGAGACGTTGAAGCCGCCGTAGCCGTACAGTAGCGTCGGGTTGCTCCCGTCGCGCTCCAGTCCCTTGCGATAGGTCAGGAACATCGGGATGCGCGCGCCGTCGGCGCTCTCGTAAAAAACCTGCTCAGTCGTGTACTGGGAAAAGTCGACCGGGACCTTCGTGGTCAATACCTCCGAGCTCTCGCCGGTGAGGATGTCGTAGCTGTAGATCGTGGGCGGCTGCGCGTAGCTTGAGAAGCTGTAAAACGTCTCCGTATCGCGCCGCGAACCATCGAAACCGAGCGCCGTACCGATGCCCGGCAGCTCGACCTCGCGCACCAGCTTGCCGCGCAAGTCAAAGACCTTCACCTGCGAGCGCGCATCCTTCAAGTATTGACAGATAAAGGCGTTGCCCACCACCGCGGAGCTGACCAGCGTCTCCTCGGCGGCCGGGACGAGCTCGCGCCAGTTGTCCTGCTCGGGCTTGCGGGTGTCGATGGTAATGATGCGCCGGGTCGGCGCTTGATGGTCGGTCTGGAAGTAGAAGACCGGGCCATCGGAGTCGAGAAAGGTGTACTCCTGGTCAAAATTTTCGATCAGCTCGACCGGGAACGACAGCGGCTCGGTCAGGTCCTTGTAGGCGACCCGGTACTTGTCGTCGGTGCCCTTCCAGACGGTGATGACGAGCCAGCGGCCGTCCGAGCTGACGCTCGCCGAGAAGCCCCAGTCGGGATGGTCCGGCCGCTCGTAGACGAGCACGTCGTCGGCTTGCGGCGTGCCAACGCGGTGGTAGTAGACCTTCTGGTTGAGGTTGGTTTTCTGGAAAGCCTCACCCTCGGCGGGCTCGGCGTAGCGACTGTAGAAGAAGCCCTTGGAGTCATGCGTCCACTCGGCTCCGGAGAACTTGACCCACTCCAGCTTGTCGTTGAGCGGCTTGCGGGAGGCCACGTCGAGAACCTTCCAAGTCTGCCAGTCCGAGCCGGCGGCGTTTTCGGCATAGGCCAGGTAGCGACCGTCGTCGGAGAAGGCCAGCGCCCCGAGCGCAATGGTGCCGTCCTCGGACCACTTGTTGGGGTCGATGAGGATTTCGGGCTCGGCCGTCAGCGAGGCCCGCTCATAGAGCACGTGCTGGTTCTGCAGACCGTCGTTGCGGAAGTAGTAGTACTTGCCGCCTTCCTTGAAGTAGACGCCGACCTTCTCGTAGTCCCAAAGCTGCTCCAGGCGCTTACGGATCGCCTCGCGCTGGGGCAGCGACTCCAGGTAGCCGAAGGTCGCCTTGTTCTGCGCCTCCACCCAGGCCTTGACCTCGGCGGATTCGCGCACATCGTCCTCGAGCCAGCGGTAGGGATCGGGCACGGCCGTGCCGTGGTAGGCGTCGGTATGGTCGGAACGGCGAGTCTCCGGGTACTCGATCTGCTGGGCGATGGCGGCGGGCATGAGGGTGAGCAGGAGAAGCGCTGGGCGAAACATGGCGGATAAGAGCGATTGTAGCGGGCGGCAAGGGGCGGCCGAAAGGCCGCCCAAGACCAGTTGAGGCTCGAACATCGTGCGGATTTGGGCGGGCTGCCGCCCGCCTTTACACCTGATACAGCATGATGTAGATCACCACGCCCGTCACCGACACGTACATCCAGATCGGCCATGTCCAGCGGGCGATCCGGCGATGCTTCTCATACTGCCCCTTCCCGGCCCGATACAACGTAATCAGCGCCAGCGGCGCGATCGTCGCCGCCAGGATGATGTGTGAAATCAAAATCGCGAAGTAGACCGGCCGAATCCAGCCCTGCCCCGTGAACGAAACCGAGCCGACCTGGAGGTGGTAGATCAGGTACGACGCCAGGAACAGGCAAGAGGTCACGAACGCCATCACCATGCACAGCTTGTGGCGCGCGATGTCTCGCTGCTTGATGAAGTAAAAGCCAAACAGCAGCAGCAGCGTGGAGATCGAATTGAGAGTGGCGTTGAGCGCGGGGAGTTGGGTGACTTCCATCAGCTAGCTCGCGTTCTCGGGCGACCGGCGCGATGCTTCCCACACCGCCAGCGCAAACGCGCCGGCGCAGAACGCGCCCAGCGCTGTCCAGCACAGCAACTGCGTCGGGCCGCCCGCCTCGGACGGCGAGAGCGCTCGCCGCAACCCGGTCACCCCGTGGAACAAAGGATTCAAGCGCATCAGCCAGGACATCCACGTGGACGCCCCTTCGATCGGAAACAAGGCGCCGGAAAGCAGCCACATCGGCATCAGCACCATGTTCATGACCGAGTGGAAGCCCTGCGTCGAATTCAGCCGCCACGCGAAGAAAAATCCCAACGCGGTCAGCCCAAACGCCATCGCCAGCACCAGCGCGGCGGCCTCGGGCAGCCCGGCGGCCTCCATAGGCAGCCCCAGCAGCGGGATCAGCGGCAGAAAGAAGAGCCCTTGCACCGCGCCGACCGAGGTGGCCCCCAAAATCTTGCCCAAAGCCATCGCCGAGCGCGAAACCGGCGCCACCAGCACCGAGAGCAAGAAACCCTCGCGGCGGTCCTCGATGATCGATATGTTCGAGAAAATCGAGGCGAACAGCACCACCAGAGCCACCGCTCCGGGGAAGAAAAACTCCATGTAGCCGCCGCCCGAGGCTGTTTGGATGGACGAGCCGAAGCCGGAGCCCAGCGCCAGCCAGAAGATGAGCGGCGTCGCCAGCCCGGCGATCACGCGCGCGGGCTGCCGGTAGAAGCCCTGCACCTCCCGAAAGCCCAACGTCGCCACCGTCAGAGCGAAGCTCGGCTGCGACGTCGGCTGAGCCGGCATCGAGGCAAGCGCGTCGGAAGGGCCGGTTGCGGCGCGAAGTGCGGTGTTCGACATCTAAGCCTCCAGTTTAGCGAGGAGAGCCCATTCTCCGGACGGCGGCCTCCCGTTTCCGCGTCGAAAGCAGTAAGCTGGCGACTGTCATGCTTCGGATTGCGGCTCTGGCGCTGTTGGCCGTCTGTGCGGTTACAGCCGAGGATCGCGGCGAGACGCTGTTCGCCGACTACTGCGCCGCCTGTCACCAGTACGACGGCCAGAAGTTGGGCGACGCTCCGCCCTTGGACGGCGCTCCCTGGGTCACCGGACCCGAGATCCGGCTGGTGTTGATCGCGCTGCACGGGGTCGCCGGGCCGATGGAGATCCACGGCCAGGAGTTTGACCTGGAGATGCCGGGGTTCGGCGAGATCCTCGACGACGACGACCTGGCGGCGCTGCTGAGCTACGTCCGGCGCCGCTTCGGGGAGCCAAGCCCGCCGATAGCCGCCGGGGCAATCGCCAAGATTCGGGAAGCCTATTGGGATCGGACGAAGTACTGGACGGCCGACGAGCTGATGCGGATCGACAACGCCCGGTAATTTCCACCCTTCCGGCAAGAATAGCCTATTGCCGGTTGAAGCCCTGGCTGCTAACCTTCTTCCGAATAGTCGGCGGGCGCGAACGAGTTTTGCGCCCCAGTCCCACTATTCATTGGGTTGGGCGACGATTCACTTCCAGTCGTAGGTCAGCGGATTGGCGGCTCTCGGCAGCCGCGACAAGGAGATTCTTGATGAAATTATCCAAATTCACCCACCGGGCTCGACGGGCCGGTACTTGTGCGGCGGTTGTTGTGGCCGCTATTTTCGGAGCTGCGACGGCCGTCGCAGAGCCCTCTTACCAGGTCATCTCGCAGACCGTTCAGAATATTCACCCGCCGCTTGGCGGCATGCAGCTCACCGAAACCGTTGTTCAGGAAGGCGATCTGCCCATCAATCGCTTCGTCGTGAGCCGGATTCGCCGGCAGCGCGGCAAAATCAAAGGCGCCGTGCTGCTGCTGCCGTCCTTGGGCAACGGCTTTGACAGCTACCTGATCGACGAGAACAACGATATCACCCGATCTTTCGCCGGCGTTCTCGCCCGCCAAGGCTTTGACGTCTGGGGCTACTCGCCGCGCGAGACGTTCATCCAGGCGGGGGATTGCCTGAGCGGGCTCGACTGCACGCCGATGTTGGGCTGGAGCATCCAGACGATCGTGGATGACGCCTCGTACATCCGCGGGCTGATTGAGCAGGCTTGGCCGGGCCAGCTTCCCGTGGTCGGCGGATTCTCTTTGGGAGCGCAGTCGGCGATCGCGGTTGTCAACCAGAACCCCGAGCAGTATGCCGGCTTGCTGGCCTGGGAGGGTTCCTCCAGCACGGACGATTTGGGCATTCAGGCCCAC
>CAYOPA010000239.1:0-8260 GCA_964405625.1 uncultured Bryobacterales bacterium | reverse complement strand
GCGTCCACAGCCCGGCGGCGACGAACCATCAGCGCGAGATTGAGTGGACCCGCCACGCCAAGGCCACCCATAGCCTGGAGCGCGAGCGCTACCTGCTGGAATGTCTCGACGACCCGGCCGAAACCCGCGAGCGCTTCGTCGACCGGTTTCTCGAAAAGCCGCTCTACGCCACCCGTTTTCGCGAAGGCTTTGGGACGCTCTACACGGCCGTCTACGACCCGGTCGCGCTGACGGCGACCTACCGCTGGCCGAATCACACCTGGGTGCAGTCCTTCGACCGCTTTGACGAATCCGAGCTACTGATTTCCTACCCCTCATGAGCGAGCCCGGAGCCAGACCGGAGCTACGGCGCTCGGTCCGGCTGAGCGGCTTCTTCGCGCTCGCCTTCGGCTCGATGATCGGCGTCGGCTGGGTGACCGCGCTGGGCTCGTGGCTTTCCGGCGCCGGACCGGGCGGAACGATCGCAGCCTTTCTGGCCGGCGGCGCGCTGATGCTGCTGGTCGGGCTCTGTTATGCGGAGCTCACGCCCATGCTGCCGGTGGCCGGCGGCGAGGTCGCCTACGCATACGCCGCTTCGGGGACGGGGCGGGCCTTCGTGGTGGGCTGGTTTCTGGCGTTTGGCTACTTGTCGGTCTCCGCGTTTGAGGCGATCTCGGTGGGCCGGGTTTTGAGCTACCTGCTGCCCGCCATCGACCGCTGGCCGCTGTATGCCGTGGGCGGTGAGCCGGTTTACGGCGCACACCTGCTGCTGGGCGTAGCGCTCACTGGGCTGCTTACGTGGATCAACTACCGCGGCGTCAACGTGGCGGCTTCGCTACAAACCTGGCTGACCGCGATCTTCGTCGCCCTGACGCTGCTCTTCGTCGGCGCCGGGCTGCTGCTGGGTGATCTTAACAACGCTCGGCCGTGGCTGGCGCCGGACGCGGGCTTTTCGGGGTTTCTGGCCGTGCTGGTGACCATTCCGTTTTGGTTCGTCGGCTTTGATACGATTCCGCAGGCAGCCGAGGAGGCCGAAGCCTCCATTCCGCCCCGCAAGCTGGGCCTGCTGATCCTGGCCTCCATCGCCGCGGCGACCCTTTTCTACGCTGTCCTCGTGCTCAGCGTCTCCATGACGGGCCAATGGCAAAGCCTCGTCGCCGCTGAGCTGCCCGCGGCGGAAGCCTTCGAGCGGGCCCTGGGCGCCCCCTGGCTCGCGAAGACAGTGCTGGTGAGCGCTTTGATCGGGCTGTTGACGAGTTGGAACGGCTTTTTCCTGGCGGGCTCGCGGGTTCTTTTTGCGTTGGGGAGAGGCGGGATCGTCCCGGCGGCGCTGGGCCAAACGCACCCGCGCTTCGGCTCCCCGTCGTCGGCCGTGCTGCTCAGCGGTGCGGTCACGCTGCTGGGCGCGTTTTTGGGACGCGGCGCGCTGTTGGCGTTCGTCAACGTCGGCTCGTTTTGCATCGCCGCGGCGTTTCTGGGCGTGGCGCTCTCGACGCTCAAGTTGCGCCGCACCCGGCCCGACCTGCCGCGGCCCTACCGGCCTCCCGGCGGCGACTGGCCCCCGCGGCTGGCGGCGTGGGGAGCGGCGCTGATCTTGGGTTGCATGATCGTCCCGGCCAGCCCGGCGGCGCTGGCTTGGCCGAGCGAATGGGTGATCCTGGGCGGATTCTTACTGGCCGGCGCTTCGGCTTGGAGGCTCGGCCTGCCCGAGCGCGCCGCGATGCCGGAACGGGAGCGGTCGGAGCGAATCCTGGGGGTCCCGGCGCCCTTCTGACGACCTTGTATTCCTCAAATGCCCCTGTTTCGGATGAGATCCGATCGGGCTCCGCGGGGAACGGCAGTAGAGGCGCTGGAGCTTGAGCCGCGAGGCACAGCCCCGCGTGCACGTTATAGCCGTGCGCCACAAGTTTACGCGCCAAACTTGAGAAAGCTTCTCCGAGCTCCGCCACGTCAACTTAGCGAATACGTCCTTTGACGTGATCTTCTTCAGCGTCTCCAGCGCCATGCACTTTCCTTGCAGACGCTTGGGGTAGAACGCGGCCGTCCATCAGCTTGTCCCGGTGGCGCTCCAGGAAGCCGGCCGCGAGGGCTTACCCCCAGCTCCCCCGCAACGCCTGCGCCGGGCTCGCGATCGACTGAAAACGCAACAGCCGCACGGTATCCGTACCCTTAAGCGCCACCAGCGGGATCACGCCCGCATCCAACATCTTCTCCAGCGCCCGCTCCGGCAAAATAGCCTCAGCCGGCGGCTGGAGCTCATCGTAGCCGTTCGCCGTGTAGGCGTATAGCGGCAGGCGGTCGAGGTCGCCGCCTCGGAGCCGCATACTCCAGCCTTCATTGGAAAAATTGGCCGCCGCGATGCAGGCCGCAAAGTACGAGCCGGGGCCCCACAGGAAGTCCGACGGCGCGGGCTCGCCCGTAATCTCTTCAAAGTCGAAGCGCTCGCACGGGTCCGAGTCAGCGCCGTAAGGCGCGCGCAGCAGAAAGCGCGGCGCCGTCAGGCCGATCCAGGGCGCTTCAGGGAACGACCGCAGCGCAGTCCACCACTCGCCGGGCTGCTTGTCCCAGCGCGCCTGGTCGCTGAGCGCTTCCACCGACGGGCAGCCGAAAACGGTCGGCTCGGCATTGGCCAGCAGTGGTGCATTCGCGGCGCGAGCCAGCCCGCCCAGCATCGCCAGCAACTTCACGTCCTCCTCGCTGCCCGAGCACGACAGGTCCGACGCCAGCAGCGACCAGCGCTCCGCCCCGGGCGTCCCCACCGTCGATTCGACCAGGATGCGGTACAGCGCCGACTCGCTCAAGTCCGGGTTTTGCAGCAGATCCGCCTCCATCTCCTCGCGCGAGACGTCGAGCAGGAAGAGCTTGAGGTCGACGCCGGTCTCGATGCGGCGCGTGAGCAGGAAAACCGCGCGCCACAGGGCCTCCAACGACTGGAAGGGCGGATAGTGCAACAGCGAGCGCATCGCCTCGCCGATGGTCTCGTCGGCCTTGGCGATCAGCTCGGGCTGGCGCGGATCGGCGCCGGGCTCCACGTGCGGCGCCACGACTTGGTCGATGAACTGCTGCAAACCGTCCTTGGGCCGGGCGGCGGGCTCGCGTTCGGCCTGCTCCAGAATGCTGTCGAGCAAATTGCCGCTGGAGGCGAGGCTTTCGGCGGCGGGAGCGGTCGGCGCGGCCTGCCTGGACGGCTCGGGCTGGAGCTTGTCGGCGGCCTTGCGGAATGTGGCGGGATCTTCGAGTTGGGAGCGCAGGTTGCGCAACTCCTCAAAAACATCCGTCCGCTCCAGCAGGTTGTCGGGGTGGAAATCGTCAAGCTCGGAGAAGGCGATCTCGAAGCTTCCGCCACCCGCGATCCCGACCGTGAGCGTGGGGCGCAGATGCGCCAACACCCGGTCGAAATTGTCGCGATCAACGCCGATAACGCGTCGCTCGGCCAGCGGCCCGCCCCGGCCGGAAAAGTCGCCCATCAGGAGGATTCGGAAGGAGTCTTCGCGCATGCGGTCCTATTCTGCGCTACCCGGCGCGGGCTGTCAAAGCGCCCGGCGAGGGGCGGCCGCCCACGGGCGAAAACAGGGCGCGCCGGGTGCGCGAGCCCTGACTATTGAATCCGGTATAGATGCGTCGCGCTCCGCAGCAGCAGAGCCGAGCCGTCCACGGCAAAGGAAGCCAGCGTCTCACCGTCGATCCGGTTCTTGGCGATCTCGCGGTACTCGTCGGCGTGGGCGACGATGGTCGTCTCTCCGGCCTCGTTCAGGAAATAGATCCGGTCTCCCGCAGCGATCGGCGAGGCGGAAAAATTGCCGCCCAGCCGCGCCTGCCACAGCCGCGCGCCGGTCTTGGCGTTGAGGCAACTGCCGATTCCGTTGTCGCTGACGATGTAGATCCGCTCGCCCACCACCACCGGCGACGGCGTCAGGGGCGCGCCCCGCGATTCCTTCCAGACCACCTTCGACCGCGTCACGTCGCCGCGGCCGTCCGGCTGAATGGCGAACAGGATCGGCCCAAAAAAGCCCGAAACGATG
This sequence comes from uncultured Bryobacterales bacterium, assembly GCA_964405625.1. Lineage (GTDB taxonomy): Bacteria > Acidobacteriota > Terriglobia > Bryobacterales > UBA6623 > RI-231. The sequence goes on along the minus strand of CAYOPA010000239.1, from coordinate 4,259 downwards.
TAGACCAGCCCGTGCGCGTAGACGGGACGAGGCACCAGCGAAAAGCCGTCGTAGGTGATGCGCCAGAGCTCTTCGCCGGTGACCGGGTTGTAGGAGGCGGTCAGATCCGCGCCAGGGCTGATGAGCTGCGGGCCGTGGTCGGTCTCAATCACCAGCGGCGTCGCGTAAGACATGCGCGACTTGCCGCGCGAGGTCGTCCAACGAGTCTTGCCCGTGTTTTTGTCCAGCGCGGCCACATACTGGCGGTCGGTGCCGTCACAGTTGAAGATCAGCAGATCCTCCCACACCGCCGGCGATCCGCCCGTGCCGTGCCCCTGTCCGATGACGTGCTCCTGGTTCTTCCACAGGATCTTGCCCTCGCTGTCCAGCGCCGCCGTGCCCTGCGCCCCAAAGTGGACGTAGACGCGGTTGGGCTCCAGGATCGGCGTCGGGGAGGCGTGGGAGTTTTTTTTGTGCATCGCCGGCGGTTTGGCCAAGCGGAAGACCTCCACGTCATGCAGAGTCTTGCCGCTTGCCGGGTCCATCGCAATCGCGCGCAGCGATGCGCCTTCTTCGGTGGCCGTGGTCATCCAGGCTTTGGAATCGAGGATCGCCGGCGAGGACCAGCCGCGCCCGGGGATGGGAACCTTCCAGACGATGTTCTGGGTCTCGCTCCATTCGGTCGGCAGCTCGCTTGCTCCGACGTTGCCCTGGCCGTCCGGTCCGCGAAACTCCGGCCAATCCGCCGCGGCGCCGAGCGCCGTCAAGACGCCGAGGGAAAGGACGAGCCGACCGGTGCGGGACATGCGTTTAGTTTGGAGGATGTTCGCCGCACCGGGCAATCGGCGGATTCGTCGGCGAGCTCCGCGGCCCGCAGCCACAGCGCCCCGCCCGAAAGAAACGCCGCCGAGGACCAGCAGACGAGGTTGGCAAAAACGGCGCCCCACAGACCCCACTCCGGGACCAGCGCCGCACAGGCCGCCGCGCCGGCCAGCGCCGACAGCGCGAAAACGGCCATCTGGCTGCGCTTTTCCCCGAGCGCGACCAGCCCGTACCCAAACACGGCCGTGACAAACATAAACGCGGCTCCGCCCATCACCCACGGCAGTAGCGGCGCGAGCTCCGCGATGCCTGGGGTGTAGAGGAGGAGCAAAACTCGCTCACCCATCCACACGGTCGCAGCCATGCCCAACAGTCCGATAAACAGGGCCGCCGCCGCCAAACCGCCGACCATCCACAGGAAGGGCATCCGCCCAATTTGGGCGCGGCGGCCCAGCTCGCCCAGCGAGGCCACGCTCAGTGCCTGCACCGGAAGATTGCCCAGCAGCGCCAGGTGGGCCAGCGCGGCGAAGTGGCCGACAGCCTCGCTGCCGACGCTCAGCTCCAGGGCGTAGCGCGGCAGATAGCCGTTCACGCTGACCAGCGCGCCGGCCGCGCCAAGTGGCCAGCAACTCCGCAGACAGGCCGCGGCCTGAGTCCAGGACCCGGTCGGCCACGCCAGGCCGCGGGCATCCACTGCGAGTGTGACGGCGATCTGCCACAGCAGCGTCGCGACCAGCCCCGCCACAAGCTCGCCGGTCAGGCTCATGCCCGCCGCCAGCGCCGCCGCGCCCCCCAACCCTCGCAGGATCTGCGAGCCGGCGATGCGGTTCCACTCGCCGCTCCTCTGGCGCAAGCCGTGGAGCAGATCGCCCACGTCCTCAACGGCGCGCGCCACCGCCAACAACACGACCGTCCAGGCCGCGGCGGGCGGCAGCCAAGCGGCGGCGACGGCCGCGAGCAGCAGCGTGCAGCAGGCAACCGCCATCAGCCGCGCCCGCAGCAGGGCTCCGAAATCGGCATCCGGCTGCGCGGCCAGCAAGTAGCGCAACTGCATCCGGGCGAACAGAAACGCCGGACCGACCACGGCCAGCGCCAATGCGTACAGCCCGAGCGTTTCGTCTGTCGAGGTTTTGGCGATCCAGACCAGCGCTAGCGCCTGCCCCGAGGCAGCCCCGGCGGCCCCCCCGGCGGCCCTGACCGCGTTGCCGACAAGTCCATATTCTTGCGCCACTTACGGAACCATCGACGGAAAGCCGATCAAGATGCAGCAGGCAAAGGTTATGCAGGACCAAAAAACTTTCTATTGGACCCTGCGGCGCAATAGCCATAGCGTTAAAGGATGACGGCAATGACCCCAGCAGTCCCCGGTGAACCGGTCGAGCACACTCAAGCTGTAGATTTTCTGCACGAGATTGGGACCCGCTTGGCAGCGGCCGAGGCGTTCGAGGGCGTCCTCGAGCGAATCGTCGATTTTCTGTTCGACGAGATCGGTCCCGACTCGGTCTTCATTTACGTCCTGGAAGGCGAGGACCTCGTCTTGCAGGCCTCGAAGAATCCGCACCCGGAAGCGCTGAACCGACTCGCCATCCGCGTCGGCCAGGGTATCACGGGCTGGGTCGCCGAGCACCGCAAGCCGGTGGCCATCGCCCGCAACGCCATGAAGGACCCGCGCTTCCTGGCATTTACCGAGCTGCCCGAGGACGCCTACGAAGCATTCCTGTCGGTGCCCTTGGTCAGCCGCGGCAAGCTGGTCGGCGTAATCAACCTGCAGCACCGGCTGCCGCACATGCACACGCGGCGCGAAGTGGCGCTGGTGACGACGATCGGATTCCTGGTCGGCTCCGAGATTGAGCTGGCGAGGATGGAATCGCGCGTGACCGAGCTCCACGAACAGCTCGAGACCCGCAAGCTGGTCGAGCGCGCCAAGGGGCTGTTGCAGCGCGATATGGGGATGACCGAGGAAGAGGCTTACCTGACGCTACAGCGGCAGGCGCGGCAGCGGCGCTTGACGATGAAGCAGGTCGCCGAGGCGATTGTGCTGTCCGACGATGTGCGCCGCTTCCAGGCCAAGGGCGGAGACGGCGACTAGCGGCGGGCTTGCCACTCCAGGTTTGGACGCTCTGAGGGCGGCCTTCGGGTCGCCCTTTTCGTGCGTTCCACTCACAGCTCGCGGCTGGAGGGAAACACTGCTCCATCGGCGGTGGCGAAAGCGCTTCGCCGCCGGGCTGGGCTAACAGCTACGCGCAGCGTGCGGCTAGGGGTAGTTCGGGCTCGGCCCGCGGCCCTCGCGAACGTCGCCGAAGTCGTTTCGGATCGAGTTGAGAAGAGAACGGTGGAAGTTGCACAGCTTTCCGTCCGGCGCAGGGTGGCCGCACTTAATGCAAACGCCCGGAGACGCGGATTGTGCGTACCGGGCGGTGTTTCCAGCGTTGTCGTCGACAGGGCGGTTGCGTCCCTTTTTGCGCTTCCCAAACTTTGCGCGACGCTGGGACTGGTCCTGTGGATACCGTGAGGATTCTCTCATAAGTTTTCAGCTTTTCCTCGCGACCCTTGATGGGCCGCCCGAAATCTGCTTTTTGAGCCGTTCATGGGCTCTCAGCTTCCGTGTTTCTGGGCTCTTCGCTCCGGCCGCTGGAGCCACTCGGTTCGTTCAACTGGGTCCGGGGGAGGAGCGGACGTTGAAACTACTGCGCCACACCGAAATCTGAGCATACATCAGCGCTCTCGGAAACATCAAGGGCAAACCTGTTTCGTTTTCCCAAGAGCTGGACCCTCGATTGCGGTCTCTAGTCAGTACTGACGCTGCCGCCCGCGGTTTCGTTGCGGCGAGCTCAAAAAACGTATATCGGCGCCACGGCCCTCGCGCTTCAGGGCATTTTTGGGCCCCCGTTGATACACTGGAGCCGAGACGCCCGAGCTCGTCACCGCATGCCATCCAGCGCTCCGGTCCGCTCGCGCGGCCCCCTTCAGCAGATCCTGGAAATTCGCCGGCACGAGTGGCCGCGGGCGCTGCTGATGTTCGCGTACTTCTTCCTGGTCATCACCACGTTCTGGATCCTCAAGCCGCTTAAGAAGAGCCTCTTCGTGGAGTTCCACGAGGTCGCCGGTGTGAATTTATGGGGGTGGGCCCTCAACGGGCGCAGGCCGAGCAGATTGCCAAGGTCGCCAACATGTTCGTCGCTCTCGTCGCGGCCTGGGCCTTCGCCACGCTGGCGCGACGTCTGCGGCGCGAACAGCTCACCTACGTCTTCTCGGCGGTCATTCTGGCGGGATACGTCGTCTACACGGTGCTGTTGGAAGCTCCGGGAGCGGCCACCGTATGGAGCTTCTACTTTTTCGGCGATCTGTACTCCACGCTGATGGTGGCGGCGTTCTTCGCGTTCCTCAACGACAGCGTCAATCCGGATTCGGCCAAGCGGCTGTACGGGCTGATCGGACTGGGAGGCGTGGCGGGCGGC
>CAYOPA010000238.1:0-8308 GCA_964405625.1 uncultured Bryobacterales bacterium | reverse complement strand
TCCTGTTCCCTCGGGAACAGTTTGCCACACTTTTGTTATTAAGTGAAGAGTATTGTGTTTAGTTCCCAGTTCTCACGCGACGATGCATGGCCAGCAAGGCCAGTGCGCCCGCCAACAGGCTCCAGGTCGCCGGCTCCGGTATCACAACACCGGCACCGGTCACTTCGACCGCGCCCGTCTGGATCGCAAACGAGGACGAGAAATCGTTGGACTGCTCGTCCGTCGCAGTTAGGTTGAGGATCTCGATCATGCTGACGCCCTCGCCCAGGGTCGCAAACTCGACGCTGAACAGGCGGAAAGCGGCGTGCTGGCTTGAGATCAGGTCAGCCGGCAGATCGAATGATGACTGGAAGATCGTGAACGATGAGCCGACGCTCGGAAAGAAGCCGCTGATCCCCGGAAAGACGATCTCGATCTGGTTGTTCGGTGTTGCCGACGGGTCGCCAAAGTTGACGGTCGTCAATGAGAGCAGGGAATCGTCGAAGCTCAGGTCGAGCGAGAAGCTCGAAAGGGAAGGCGCGACGCCGTCTCCCAATCCCGAAACGAAGAGCCCCACGACGGCTGTGTTCCCGAGTGGAACGTTCTGAGTGTCGGGCGCGACCGAGATCGTGGCCGCCGAGCTTGCAGCCGCCAAGAGAAGGAAAGCAATGCCGAATCGGACGCCCTGAATGGTAGCTGAGTTAGAAGGCATAGTTGTGTCTCGCTGGATTCTCTTATTTGCTTGCTGAATTGTGGTGCACAAAGCGGATCACGCCGGCGGCTGGAATCTGCACCGCAACTCGCGGGTAGGTGATCACCGCTGCCGATCCTTCTCCGGGCCGCGGCCCCGTCACGGAATACTCGATCACGACCGCTTCGTCCGCCGCTCGAGTCACGCTTTGGAACTCGATGGAATAGCCGGCGCTCGACCGCGACCCTGCAAAGATCGCGGCGACCGGACCGCGAGAGAAAGACGGCGCTTCCGGAGGACTCTGACCCTTGTCGCTCCAGAAGCGCTGCCAGTTGGCCGCGTCCGAGAACACCACGGTTTGCGCCTCGATGTCCGCAGCTGGCCAAGCCCGCACGTCGATAGCTTCGTAGGGAACCGTCGACCGCTCCATTTGACCCGTCGTGGCGCTGCACGCGAAGAGTAGCGCGGGCCAGAGCACGAATCTTGCTAGCTCGCTGTGCATCGTGCGGCCTAGCGGAATCGAATGTTGTCGATCAGCGTGACAGTGTCGTAGATGTCGTCGCCGGCATCCGTCAGGAATACCCTGTACTGGCCGCCTCCCGGTGAGACCGGCAGGGTGACGCTTACCGTTTTCCAGCCGGTCCAACCGACGGTGTCATCGCCACCCGGAAAGTTGATGCCCCCAATCAGGCTGAACGCCGAGGCGTTGATCGACTCCGTTGCCAGAGTTGTCGTCCCCCCGCCCGGCGCCATCAGGGTGATCTCGAGCGAATCGTTGAATTGGGTGCCGACGAACTCCGGGTACTCCTCGGAAATGAAGGCGTACTCGAACGAGATGGGTAGCGAGGATACGCCCGGTTGCAAGGTGAAGGTCTGGCTCATCGTGCCGGACACCTGGTCGCCCGCGGGCCCAGTGCTGATAAGCGCCATCCGCCTACGGTGCCGGGGTGTGAGCGGACCCAGCGCTGGAATAGACGCCACCGTGCCCACGACGTCCCACAGGGCCATATCTTGCTCCTCGAAGCTGCCGTTGAAGACAGCTTCGAAGAGGTCCAGTCGGCCCGCTCCGAGTTGCAAAGCCGCTGGCAGGATGCGCGCCGTTCGCCCCAACCGTTCTTCTATCTGAGCGGCCGAGAGGCCCGGCTGGCGAGATAGCAGGACCGCAATGGCTCCGGCCACGTGCGGCGTCGCCATAGATGTTCCATCCAGTACGCCGTAGCCGCTTGGATCGCAAAGCTTGCAGCCTCCAGTTGGCAGCGTCGACAAAATGCCGGAGCCTGGCGCGGCCAGATTCACGTATCCACCGAAGTTACTGAACCCGGACCGAGCATCCGCGAGCGTTGTGCTCCCGATCGTAAATGCCCCAGCGCATCCCGACGGCCATGGGACGCTGGATGTCCCTTCGTTGCCAGCCGCCACGACGACCACGGATCCCTTGATGAATCGCGCGTAGGCGACCGCCGGACACGTGATCAGCGCCCAACTGGTTGAGTAGCTTCGCAGACTCAAGTTGATCACCCGCGCACCGCGATTGGCAGCGTGGATGATTCCGCTCGCCACCGCTGTTGCCGATCCGTTGCCATCGGCATTAAGCACTTTGACGGCCAGGATCGAGCTGTTCCATGCTACTCCGGCAATGCCGACGCCGTTGTTTGTCCGCGCGGCGGCGATGCCGGCCACATGCGTACCGTGTCCATGGTCATCGAACGGATTCGCGTCGCCGTTGATGATGTCCGGCCCCAGGATCACCTTGCCGGACAGGTCTGGATGCGTGTGGTCGACGCCCGTGTCGAGAACAGCGATGGCCGGTCCGCCCCGGGCGATCGTCCACGCTTCGTCGGCGCGGATCGTCGTCAGCGACCCCTGGCCTCCCAGCCGCGGATCGTTGGTCGTCACGGCAGTGGTCTGTCCGATTGCATTGACCGTTGCGCTCTCGACTTGCGGAAGATCCGCCAGAGAAGCCACCAGAGCCTCAAGCTCGCCGAGCGAGCCCGGGATCTCGTTGAGTCGCAGCTGCACCAAACGGATCTCGGGAATCGTGCCGACCACCGCCGCGTCGACCACCGCCGCCGCGGCGTTAATCTGGGCCTCCGTGGTTCCTGCCGCAAAGATCGCGAGGATCTCGTTCCGAATCACATCGACCGGCTGGCCGCCTTCGTTCGACGAGAACGGGTTGCTCAGGTCGGACGGAGAGATTCCGAGCGGAAGCGTGCTGACGCACAACTCGTGGATGTCCGAGAGCACGCCCCCGCCGGAAGCTCGGAACTGAAGGCAGTCGCCGCCGACCAGCCCGACCGTCGAGACTGTCACGACGCCCGCGTACGAAAGATCGCCGGGAGAAAGATCGCCATTGGTCCCGTCGTCATTCAGGACGCCGAAGCTAGGGTTGCCGACGCCCAGCACCGTCACCGTCGGCGGGTTCTCGGGGCCGCCCCCTGATGCCTGGACCGTGAACAGCACGTTGGTGGTCCCCCCAGGAGCCAAAGCGCTAGGTTCGGTTCCTGGTATATTCAGCGTCAACGGAGAAGTGTCCTCGGTGACGATGACGTCTATGGTCGATGTCACCCTCAACGACTCGGAAGCGATCTCGGCAGTCGTTACGATCTCGTACTCGCCTGGGGCCAACGCTTGAATTGTCTGATTGTCCAACTGCGTAAAGTCGCTGCTCACGTTAAACTGCGGGGTGATGGCGGGCGAGATCGAAATCCCGCCATCATTCGGCGATATCTCTTGCGTTATTACGATGGTACGGCCCTGCGAATCGGTAGTGTCATAGATCACTGAAGTGGAGACGTTCGCTGCCGCCCCCGGGGCCAGAACCAGCTTCGCGGGGGCCTGATCGATGTCGAGTTGCACAGCCTCGACAGCGCACCCGGGGCGGGTGCACAACTGCGAGGCTTGGCGAACGTCGAGGATCGTGATGAAGCCGTCGCCGTTGATGTCCCGTGGGTCGTCGACGCTTGCCGGCGTATTCAACGCGGCCACGATTAGGACGATGTCGTTGCGATCGACATCACCATCGCCGTCGACGTCGCCGGGGGTGACTTGAGCCTCAGCCGTAAAGCATATCACCACGAGCAGGACAATGAGGGGGAGGGGGAAGGGGAAGGACCCGCCCGCGGCGGATTTGAACAGGCGCCTTGGAGGCTTTGGTACCAATAGCGTCATCTTATTTGTTCCTCTGGCTCGATTTCATTGCAATTTGATTTCATTGCGAGCTGGTGCTAGCGACAGACAGACGTCTATTGTACTTCCGATCGCTCGCTTCGCAACAAGTTTTTTTCGGGACCAGGCGGGGGGAACCAGTCGGCCAATGCGGCCAATGTCCAATGAGGGCCAATGGGCCAATGAGTGACGGAGCCCAGTCGCGCGAAAACCCCGCTACGCCGGCCGAGCCGCAGTCAACAGCCCGCCCGTTGGGGTGAAATGAGCCGTCGGGTTTACCCGGCGGTCAATCCCCTCGGATCACCGCCGGAACAGCCAACCCCCTCAATCCATCGCGATCCAAACCGAACGCACCCGGGTAGACCCGGGCGCTCCTCTCGCCGCCGGAAAGCTTCACCGAGGTCGCCTCGACCCCAAATCGCAAGAATGGCCCACGAGAACATTCTCGCGGGCCATTCTTCCAACTCTGCCGAACCGTCTTACAACTGCACCGGCTCGCGCAGCGTAAACGTCAGCAGCGACTCCGATGGCACCTCGATTTTCACGCCCCGCGTGCCCGAGTACACCGTGCCCGCGCCCGCGCCCACGCCCGCACCGATTGCCGCGCCCTTGCCGCCGCCGATAATGCCGCCCAGGATCGCCCCACCGGCCGCGCCAATACCGGCGCGCCTCGCGGTCTGGCCGGTCTGGCCCTTGCTCTGCATCTCAGCGTAGTTGGTGACCACGTTGTACTCGCGGCCGTCGATCGTGATCGACGCCAGCTCCAGCGCGATCTCCTCGCGACCGCTCACGCGCCCCGCTTCCTGCACCCTGGCGATCTCAATCATCGCGTCCGAGCCCCGCGCCGCCACCACGCGGCCGTCAATCAGCAAATCCGTATCCAGGCTGGCCCGAAACTTCTCGCCGGCGCCGTTGATATCCGAGTTGATCGAATCAATCGTCCGAATCGTGACGACCGTGTTCGCCGGAATCGTCACGCCCCCAAAGTTGCCGGCGCGTCGGTTCGTCTGCTGGGGCGAGGGCGCAACTGGAGCCGCTGCGGTCGTTGGCGCGGTCCCAGCGTCGCCGAACATCACCTGCTCAATGTCGGAGACCCGGTAGCTCCTCACGCCGCCATCGGTGCGCAGAAACTTCACCTCGCGGCTGTCGCCGCCCATGTAGGTGCCGTCGACGGTCGCCCCGTTCTTCAGGCGCAAAGTATCGGCCGGAGCCGCCGCGACGGCGAACATCGCCACCGCGATCATCGAAATAAACGTCTTCATATCTAGTCTCCTCTCCAGTCTTCTGCCAGATCCATTTTCGTCCGAGCGGATGTAGCCGTTCGACGCGATCCAAGTCCCGCTCGTTACAGCCGCCGGCCGGGCCGGAACACGGCGCCTGCCGCCGCGCCAAACAGCGCGCCGCTGGAGAACCGCACCCAATCCGCCGGCCTATTCCAGCCGACGGCTTCCACGGCCCAACTCAGTCCGATTATCAAAACGCCGGTCGCCAGCAAATTCCGGCTGAAGCGAAGCCCCCCAACGGCCGCCAGCAACAAGCCCCCATATAACCCGAAACAGCGCACGCACAGCCCGGCCTGCAGCTCGCCGATGGACCACGAACGTTCCGGCAACTGGTGACAGACGAATTCCAGCGCCAGGTACAGCGGCACCGCCTCCACGCGCCCGCGGCCGGCCAACAGCGGCGCGACCGTCGCGGCAACCAGGGCGACCACAGCGGCCAAACCGATCAGCCACGTCAATGTCCGTCTCCCGCCCATCAGATGATTCTAGCGCGGCTATTTTTTCTTGCGCGGGGGCCCCGGCGGCGGATCGCCCACGGTTTCGCCCGCCTTCAGCAGGCTCGGCCGTTTGGCCTCCGCCTCCTTCTCCACCTTCTCGAACGACTTGTCCGCCTTTTCGACTTCCTCGCGCCGCTGCGTCGTCATCGTCTCGTCGCGAGCCGCCTTTTCGGCCTCATCGGCGTCGATAATCTCGCGCTTACGCTCCGTCGGGTCGACCCCGGCCAACTCCAGGCTGTCGGCCGTTATCTCGATCGCATCCTCCAGCACAAACTCATAGCGCCACAGGTCTTCGGGCTCGGAATCGCGAATCTCTTCCAACCGGGCCAGAATCTTCGGTTCCTGCTCGCGCACCAGTCCCAGCCCGACCTCCAGATCGACGTCCCGCAGCAAGGCGTCGTCGATCACCATGTCGAGGGCTTCAAGGATGCGGCCCAGCTCGCTGAGGTTCTGGTGGACCTTGCCGCCGCGGCCCGGCTCGTCCTTGGCGAAGAGCTGGTCGATCAGCGCCAACCGCAGCTCGGCGAAGTGCAGGTAGGCGGTGATGCGCTCGTTGGGTTCCTGTGCGATGCGGATCTGCTCCACCTCGTGCTCGGTCAGGAAGTCCCGCCCGCCAAGCCATTCCTGCGCCGACAGCGGGATCGCCAGCGCGGCGACGATCAAGAGCGTTCTCCAAGGCATGGCGTTCACCTGTGTTGCATGATCTTCAGAAGTAGGTCGCGATTGATCTCTTCAAGCTGCGCGATCACCGGCGCCAAGTCCTGACGCTCGTCAAATGTCAGCGCTCTCTCCAACGACTGGAGCTCTTTGAGCAGCTTGCGGCTGCCAATCTCGGCCCGCTTGAAGTGTTTCGGCTTCTTGCGAGCGTTCTTGCCCGTATCATCCAGCGAAGCCTGCGAGATCGCCACGGCCGACAGGATCGACGTCAGGATCTCCCGCGCCAAATCCGGGTCGGCATTTTCGTAAGCCTTCTCCACTCGGCTGACGGCGCCATGCGCGTAGTCCAGCGCAAATTTCGAGCGCTTTTCGAGATTCGGCTCGTTGGCAACCCTCTCAATGCGCTCCGCCTCGGACGGCTGCGCGGCCAAACCGCCCACGGCCGACAGCAGCAGCGCTAGACCGCACATCGCGCGCAACCTCATCGCTTCTCCAACATGCGGTCAATCAGTTTCAATCTCTGCTCGGCCTGCCAGATATTGTCCTCCGAATCCGGGTTGGAGCCCAGGAACGCTCGGTAAGTCATTCGCGCCTCCTCCCACAGCTTCAGCTTGTCCTGCGCCAGCGCCCGCAAAAACAGGTTCGCCGAAGCCTCCGGCGCCCGCTTGGCGGACTCGTCAAGCGCCTGCAAGACGGCCGGATAGTTCTCCACTTGAAATAGGCAGAAGGCCAACCCATTCCAGGCGTCAACGAGCTGCGGATCGAGCTTGCTCGCCCGCAGGTAGTGCGGCCCGGCCTGCTCATAGCGCTGCTGCGCCACCAGCGCGTTGGCGTAGCGGATGGCAAGCGCGGCGTCGCCGGGCTCGGCGGCCGTCGCCTGGGCGAGCTGCTCCAGCGCCAGCTCGGTCTGCTTGGCCATCGAATAGGCCTGACTTAGCGCCGCCCGATTCGCCGACGACGGGCTCTTCGCCACCGCTTGCTTCAGCGGCGCAATCGCTTCCTCGGCTCGGTTCAAGTCCAACAAAATAAATCCGATTCTCTCCAGCAGCGCCGGCTCGGGCTCGGTTTGATCGGCCGCGTAGGCTTGATAGTAGCCCAACGCCTTGTCACGATCGCCGTCGAGCTCCACCCGCTCGGCCAGCTCCAGGCGCATGCTCACCAGCTCGGGATCAAGCCGCCCCGCCTCTATAAGGTGACCCGCCGCGGCGTCCCAGCGTTTCAAATCCATCAGCGCGCGGCCCAACTCGGCATGAGACTGCGGCTGCGGGTCCAACGCGACGGCTTGTTCCAGATAGGGGACGGCTTCGGCGAATTGCCCCGTCCGCAGCAGGGCGTGCCCCAGCAGCCGGACGCCGTGCGGGTCGTCGGGACGCAGCTCCAGTAAGGCCCGCAGCTCCCCGGCCGCCGCCTCGGCGCGGTCGGTCTTCAGCAGCACCAGCGCCAGATTCAGCCGCGCCGGGGCCATCGAAGGGTCCAGCTCCAGCGCCTTGCGATATCGTTCGACAGCCTCAGCCTCACGCCCCAGGCGGGTATAGGCGAAGGCAAGCTGAAATTGCAGGTTGGCTTCTTCAGGATGCTCTTCCAGCAGCTCTTCCAGCAGCGGCGCCGCAGTCTGGTAATCCTCGCTATCGAGCGCCTTCGACAGGCGCTCCAGCGCATCCTCCACGGGCGGAGCGGCCAGCAACAAAGCAAAAACCAGCCACGACATCGCCCTCATTCTAACCTTCCGCCCACGTGGCGCACGGCTGCGCCGTGCAGTCGGGCGTGCGGCCCGACCCTGGCGTTTCCACACTTTGCTCAGTCCCGCCCCGGGCAAGTAGCGCAGGCGCCCACGCCTGCCGCCTCGACCCCCAGGTCTGCGGGTCGCAAGGGCGTTGTCGCGAGGCGGGATTAAAAGCAAGCGTGGAGCCCGAAAAGAACCTGGGAGCGGCGAAGCCACGAGGACGGGAAACGAAGCGAGTCTCCAGCCCAGCGTGGTCGTGGTCACGGAACCGCCGGATGCGGACCGCATGTCCGGTGGCGTGGGAGGGCGGCGC
>CAYOPA010000237.1:0-8342 GCA_964405625.1 uncultured Bryobacterales bacterium | reverse complement strand
GCTACCGCGCGCCGGCCCTGGAAGAGCTCTACAACTTCGGCCCGCACGTCGGAAATCTAGCCTTCGAGATTGGCAATCCCGCCCTCCGGGCGGAACGCGGCAACGGGGTCGACCTGTCCGTACGCCACGGTGAAGGGCGCGTGCGCGGGGGGGTGAATCTGTTCTACTACGACTTCGACAACTTCATCTTTCCGTTCGCGACCGGCGAGCGGTCTGGCGGCTTCCAGGTCATCGAGTTTACCCAGCTCAACGCCCGGTATACCGGCGCTGAGGCGAACACCAGCTTCGGCGTCCATCGTGACCTGTGGCTGAATCTCGGCATGGACTACGTCGATGCAAGGGATACGGACACCGGCAACTTCCTGCCGCGTATACCACCGCTGCGGGGCAAGATCGGATTCGACTATAACCGGGCCGGGTTCCGCTTTGCGCCAGAGCTGATCATCGCCAATCAGCAGCACCAGACCTTCACGGGCGAGACGCGAACGCCGGGGTATGCGGTGGCCAATCTGAAAGCCTCGTACACCATCGCCCGGCCGCACTTGGCGCACCAGTTCTCGGCGAATGTCTTCAACGTGGGCGACAGGCTGTACCGCAACCACTCGTCGTTCATTAAGGACCGTGCGCCGGAGATCGGGCGCGGCGTGCGGTTCACTTATATGGTCCGCTTCTTTTAACGGCTCGATCGGGGGCCCGGCCGCTTCCCCTGGGGGCGGCCGGGCCCACATCGGGCCTCCCATCTGCCGTAAGGTAATCAGCGGGCCCCCGATCGACGCATGGACTCCTTCAGCCATCTCCCGGTCCTGATCAACGCGCTCGGACACATCGCCGGCGCGGCTGCGTTTGGGGCCTTTTTGGCGCTGCTGGGCCGTAGCGCGCTGCGGCAACCCAGCTCCGACATGGTAGCGCCGACGGTGGCCGCGACTCTGGCGTTGTTGTGGAACCTGGGCTCGCTGGCCGGTTTGATGCTGGAGCCCACCAGCGCGACTGCTCATTGGATCGAGGCCGGCAGCTTCGCCGTGCTGAGCCTGTTGCCCAGCGTCCTGCTCCAACTCGCCCTGGGCCGCGATCATGCGTGGCTGGCGCGCGCCGGCTACGTCACCAGCGCGGCGGCGGCTTTATCCCATATCATGGAGCCCGTCGGCGCCACCATCGACTCCCACAGCAAGGGATTGGCGATTATCACTTACGGCTTTGGCGCGCTGACGATCCTGGCCGCCGCCCTGCTGGCGCGGCGGCCCATACAGGGGCGGCAGGCCGGAATGCGGGCCTTGGCGGCCATCTCGCTCTTCCTGCTGGCCGCCTCGTTCACGCACTTTGATGCGGCGCACGGCCCGGCGTCGTGGTCCCACGAGCTCTTTATTCACCACGCGGGCATCCCGCTGGCGCTTTTCGTGCTGTTGCAAGACTACCGCTTTCTGCTGCTTGACGTTTTCGTGCGCCTGCTGGGCGCGGGTATCTTGGCGGCGGGGCTGGCCAGCGGACTGGGCGCCGCCGCGCAGCTGCTGGGACTCCTGCGGATCGAAGAGAATGAAGCCGGCCCGGCTATCGTCCTGCTGCTGTTGGCCACGGTGGCGATCTTGGCGTACCCGCGCATTCGTGAGCTGCTGCGAGGGTGGATTCAGGCCGTGCTTTTCCGGCGTGGAGACTTGCAGCAGGCGATCGAGAGGCTACGAGAGCTCAGCGGGGAGTCCGAGGACAACCTGCTGGAGCAAACCGCCGAGCAGCTCGCCCGCTTTGTTCGAGCGAAACGCTGGCGGGTGGCCGCCGACTACGATGGCTCCGACAGGCTCGTGCGCCCGGGTTTGATCGAGCCGCGCCCGGCGTCGGCGGATCGCTGGGCGGAGGCGGCCGTCCCGTTTCAACTGGGCGGCGACCGCTTTCGGCTGCTGCTGCTAGGGCCTCGCGAGGGCGGGCGCCGCTACCTGAGCGAGGACTTGCAGGACCTGGAGGCGCTCGGGGCCGAGGTCGTCTCACACCTTGACCGTTATCGGCAGGATGAGCAGCGCCGGCTGCTGGCTGAAGCCGAGCTCGTGGCGTTGCGCGCCCAGATCAACCCGCACTTCTTGTTCAACTCGCTTAACGCGCTCTACGGCCTGATCCCGCGCGCGGCGGCGGACGCCCGCCGGCTGCTGGTGAACTTGGCCGACATCTTCCGCTACTTGTTGCAGGGGCAGGAGCAGTTCGTCACGGTGGAACAGGAGCTGCGCGTGGTCGAAGCGTACCTGGAGATCGAGCGCGTCCGGTTGGGACCGCGCTTGACGACCTCGATTCATCTCGACGTGAAGGCGCGCTCTTTCAAGGCTCCGGCTTTGTCGATCCAACCCCTGGTGGAGAACGCGGTGAAGCATGGGCTGAGTCCCAAGGCCGCGGGCGGATCCGTGGTGGTCCGAGCCGAGGCCAACAACGGCTCGCTCGTGATCGAGGTTGCCGATGACGGCGTCGGTTTTCACCAAGAAGGGCCGCCGCCCGCCGGACACGGCCTGCGCAATGTGCGGCGCCGACTCGATCTCTGCTACGGAGACAGGGCGTCGTTCAACGTGTCATCCTCTCCGGCGGGGACGCGGGCCGTGATTGAGATTCAAACCGACGGATCGTAACCCAAACAACCGGACGTACGGTTTTCCATCGGCCCCCACTGAGTTCCTTTCATCCCACTCGATCCAGCCCATGCCGGGTACGCGCCTGTCGCCTCGACCCCCAGGTCGAGGCTGTTGCTGTCCCCCGGAAGGCCGGCTCGAAAGCCGACCTTCCGGGCTTCCAAAGCCCGCGCCACGGGTTGGCCGGCGCAGAACGCGGGCGTGCGGCACAATTGAGTGCGTATGGAAACCATCCGCATCGCCGCCGCCCAGTTTGAGGCCCGCGACGGCGACAAGAGCTACAACCTCGGCCGCATCGAACAACTCGCGACAGAAGCCGCCGCCCAAGGCGCCGAGCTCGTCTGCTTCCATGAGTGCTGCATCCCCGGCTACACATTCTTGGAAACGCTCGACCGCCCGGGGATTGAAGCGCTCGCCGAGCCGGTGGAAGGCTCGCCGTCGTTGGAGCGGTTGCGGCGACTGGCCAAGCATCTCGACATCGGCGTCGGCGCCGGCTGGATTGAGAGCGAAGGCGGGCGCCTGTATAACTCCTGGGCGCTGATCGATGCGGGCGGCGTGGTCGCGCGGCATCGCAAGATCCACGCCTTCATCAGCGAGCATGTCGATTGCGGCGACGCCTACACCGTTTTTGACTGGCGCGGTTGCCGCTTCGGCGTCTTGATCTGCTACGACTGCAATCTCCCCGAGAACGCCCGCATCAACGCCCTGGCAGGCGTCGAGATTCTGCTGGCGCCACACGTTACCGGCTGCCTGCCGTCGCCGATGCCGGGGCGCGGCGTGGTGGACCCGGCCCTCTGGCGCAACCGCGAGGCCGACCCGGCGCCGTGCCGGATGGAGTTTGACGGCCCCAAGGGACGCGGCTGGCTGCTGCGCTGGCTGCCGGCGCGAGCGTTTGAGAACGGGCTTTACATTGTCTACTCCAACCCGATTGGCGAAGAGGGCGGCACGATCAAACCGGGCGGTTCGCTGATCCTCGATCCTTTCGGCGAGATTATCGCGGAATGTCGGCGGTTGGGCGACGAGGTTGTCACGGCATTGTGCGACCCGGCGAAGCGCGAATTGGCGTCAGGTCCGTCCTACATTAACGCGCGCCGTCCCGCGCTTTACGGGGCCTTGGCGGAGCCCAATCCACGCCTGCGGTCCGACGGTAAGCCCGATGTTTGGTGGAAGGGTCGGCCGTAGGCGCCCGCCCCTAAAACAACGCTATCCATCGGTGCTCTTTTCGGTTAAAATTCATTAGGCGGACTGTCGCTTTTTTAGAACATTGCGGGGCTGAAATGAATCTGCTTGAAACCATCCTAAATGCTCAGGGCGGCGGCGCCGTCCGCGAGGTGGCTCAGACTCTGGGCTTGAGCGAGAGCCAAGCGACGGCGGCCATGCAGCAGTTGCTGCCTGCGCTTTCGACCGGATTGAAGCGCAACGTCGCCTCGCCCGGCGGCCTTGAAAGCCTGCTGGGCGCGCTGCGGAAGGGCCACCACGACGAGTACCTGGAGCACCCCGAGCAGTTGGGGCGCCAGGAGAACATCAACGACGGCAACTCCATCCTCGGACACCTGCTCGGGAGCAAGGACGTCAGCCGCCAAGTGGCAGGGAACGCAGCCGCCAAGACCGGGATCTCCGAGGAACTGCTCAAAAAGATGCTGCCCATGGTCGCCACCCTGGCGATGGGGGCGCTGAGCAAGAACACCGCGCAGCAGGGCATTCAGGGCCGCGCTGCCGCCAAGGCGCCCGCCAACGACCTGTTGGGCATGGTCACGCCGATGCTCGACGCCAACGGAGACGGCTCCATCGCCGATGACCTGATCGGCATGGCCTCGAAGTTTTTCTCGCGGTAACCGCCCTGTGAGCGGAGAAACTCATGCGCGGCCTCTCATTTTCACGGGGCTCGGGGTGGGTCCGGCGCGGCGGCGGGGTCAAGTGGCTTCCCATCCTCCTGTTTCTGGGCTACCTGGGCTACTACTACGTCTCCAATCAGCAGGAGGTCCCGCTGACCGGACGCACGCAGTTGGTGGACATGTCGCGCGAACAGGAGATGGCGCTGGGGTTTGAGTCTTACCGAGAGATTCTTTCCAGGGAAGCCGTGGTCCGCAGCGGTCCGCGGTTTGACTTGGTGCAGAGCATCGGCCGCCGCATCGCCGCGGCTGCAAAGGCCGACGACCCTGGCTTTGAGTGGGAGTTCAGCCTGATTGAGTCCGACCAAGCCAACGCCTTCGCCCTGCCCGGAGGAAAGGTGGCGATCCATACCGGCATTCTGCGGATCGCGCGGAGCTCCGACGGGCTCGCCATCATCATGGGCCATGAGATCGCGCACGCCATCGCGCGCCACGGCGCCGAGCGCATCGCGCACCAGAAGTTGGTGCGGATGGGGACCATGGCGGCGACGTTCGCCTTCAGCGACATGGACTATCAAACCCAGTCGATGGTGATGGGCGCGCTCGGCGTGGGCGCACAGTATGGCGTGCTGCTGCCGTTTTCGCGCGATCATGAGTCCGAGGCCGACTACATCGGACTGATTTACGCAGCGCGCGGCTGCTTCGATCCGACTCAGGCCCCTGGGCTATGGCAGCGCATGGGCGAGGCGGGCGGCGGCGCCAAGCCCGCCGAATTCATGTCCACGCACCCCAGCCACGAAACACGCATCCGCCAGTTCGACCAGTGGATGCCCGAAGCTTTGGAAGTACGCGAACAACACTGCGAGTAGAAAGAACAGGAGATAAACATGGGACTTTTTGATTTCATCCGCGATCTCGGCAAGAAGGTGATGCCGGGCAGAGAGGCCGAGGAGATTCAGGCCGACATCACCAAGCTGCTCGGCGACCGCGTCGAGAATCTCTCGGTTGCCTACAGCGGCGGCACGGTCAAGCTGGGCGGTCAGGTGGACTCGCAGGCGACTAAGGAAAAGGTCGTGCTGCTGGCCGGCAACGTCAAGAGCGTGGAGAAGGTGGATGACGTGGGGCTGAACGTCAAACCCGCCGCAGTGGCGCCGAAGGAGCCGGAACCGGAGTTCACCTTCTACACCATCGTCAGCGGCGACAGCCTGTGGAAGATCGCGGCCAAGTTCTACGGCAACGGCGCCAAGTGGAACACGCTTTTTGAGGAAAACAAGGAAGTTATCCAGAATCCGGACCTGATCTACCCCGGCCAGGTGATCCGCGTCCCGAAAAAGGCCTCCTGACCTACCCCGCGCCCGGGGCGCCAGACGCCCCGGACCTTCCCCGATCACTCCCCGTCCTCTTACCCGGCCGGCTTCCCGCCTTCTTCTCCTGAAAAAATCGACTCATCGGCCGCGAAAATCTGTTGCGCAGCGGAAATCGATGGGTTATCCTGCCTACGCGCTAGTTTCGCTGCTAGGGGATAGCGCGGCTTTCGGCCGCGCTGGAGTCGTGTTTTCAGGAGGCAGTCTCGATGCAACGCAACCTTGTCGTGCGCATGTTCGGGTTGGCTTTGGCCTTAGCGGCCTTCACCGCTCCCGTCTTTGCGCAGGGTGTTCAGGGTACGATCACCGGGCAGGTGATTGACCCCAGCGGGGCCGCGATACCGGCCGCCGCCGTCACGGCGACCAACATCGCCACCAACGCCGCGTCTTCCACACAGACCGGCGCCGCCGGCAATTTTTCGATTCCAGCCTACCCAGGCACGTATCGCCTGGAGGTGGAAGCCGAGGGCTTTAAGCGCTCGGCGCGCGACGTGACCGTAGCGGCCGCGACCACGGTGCGAGCCGACGTGGTGCTGGAGATCGGGTCCGTTTCAGAGACCGTGGAAGTCTCCGGCGCGCTGCTCACCGTCCAGACTGAGGACGCCAAGGTCAGCACGTCGGTGGAGAACCGGCTCGTTGATGAGTTGCCGCTCGTCGTCTCGGGCAGCCTGCGCAGCCCTTTCAACCTGATTACGATCGCGGCTCAAGCGAACGAATTTAGTAGCAGCCGCATGTCGCTGGGCGGCGCCCAGTCCGGGGCCTGGAACGCGACCATGGACGGCCTCTCCATTGCGACCAACCGCACCGCCAACCAGGACGAGATCGCCTACACGGCGCCCTCAGTCGAAGCGATCACCGAAGTCACGGTGGATACCAATGGCTTCAAGGCTGAGTTCGGACAGGCCGGCGGCGGCGTGCTGACCTTCTCCTCCAAGTCCGGCACGAACGAGTTTCACGGAACCGCCTACGAGTTCCTGCGAAACGAAAAGATGGACGCCCGCGGCTTTTTCGCCGGCGAGCGAGCCGTGCTCAAGCAACATGACTTCGGCGTCTCCGGCGGCGGCCCGATCATCAAGAACAAGACGTTCTTCTTTACCGCCTACGAGGGGTTCCGCAACCGCGAAGGCTCCAACAACATCATCCAAAGCGTCGCCACGCCGGAGATGTACAACGGGGACTTTTCTAACTGGGTGAACCCGGCGGGGAACCTATTGCAGATCTACGATCCCGCCACAACGCAGGCTCTGCCGGGCGGCGGATTTCAACGCGATCCTTTCTTGAACAATCAGATTCCCCAGACGCGGTTCTCTCCGTTGGCGCGCGGCGTGCTGCCGTTCGGACAGGCCGTGACGCCGAATCGCGGCGGCCCGGCGGGCACCATCGACTACCTTCGCAACAACTGGATCACCACCAGCGGCACGCTGGTCCGGCCGCAAGACAAGTTCTCCACGAAGATCGACCACATCTTCAACGAGCGCCATCGAGCAGCCTATTTCTTCAACTTCACGAAGTTTCGGCTCAAGCCCGGCGCCGGCGGACCTCCGGGGCTGCCCACGCCGCTGTGGACCGGCCAGGAGCAGATCTTTGACACCCAGGCCCACCGCATCAGCTACGACTGGGTAATGAAGCCGACCATCGTGAATAATCTCTCAGTCGGTTGGAACAAATTCTTCAAGGTGTCGCAGTCTTCAGCGTACGACCTCAATGGCGACTGGGGCTCGCAAGTCGGCTGCTTCCCGAATGTGGTCGATTGCAATCGCAACTTCCCCCAGATCAGCTTTACGGAATTCAGCAACTGGGGCGGCGCGGCGTTCAACGGAACGGGTCAGCCGATGCTGGCCATTCAGGACAACGTCAGCATCGTGAAAGGCAAGCACACCATCAAGTTCGGCGGGTCGTTCCAGCGGCAGGAGGCGAACGGCTTCGGCGAACAGTGCATCGCGGGCTGTGTTGGCTTCAGCTTCAACGGCACGAGCGTACCCGGCAACACTGCGTTTACCTCCGGTAGCTCCTTCGCTTCGTTCTTACTGGGGGAAGCAGCCAGCGGCGGCACGGAAACGGAGCGGAACGTTAACCAGATCTACAACTACTACGGGTTCTTCATCCAGGACGATTTCAGAATCGCTCCGAAGCTAACGTTGAACATCGGCTTGCGCTGGGACTACACCCAACCGCCGTATTCGGGTCAGGACGAATATTCAGACTTCACGCCCACGCGCCCGAACCCGGCCGTGAACAACTTTCCGGGAGCGTTGCGCTTTGCGGGCTTCGGCGAAGGCACGGAGAATAGCCGGGCGCTGGTCGGGCGCTGGCCGTGGGGCTTCGGTCCGCGCATCGGATTGGCCTATCAGGTGAACAGCAAGACGACGGTGCGCTCGGCCTTCGGCCGCTCGTTCGCCCGCGTGACCGTGGTCGCCGGATCGGGCCACTTCGCCGGGTTTATCGGCAACTGGCGCTTCAATACGCTGGACAATGGCATCACCCCGGCGTTCCGCTGGGATCAGGGTCTGCCGGAGTACCCACTGCCGCGCACGCTGGACCCGAAC
>CAYOPA010000236.1:0-8359 GCA_964405625.1 uncultured Bryobacterales bacterium | reverse complement strand
CGAACTGGGCCTGCTTGGTGGCGTTGTTCAGATCCCAGCGCAGCTCCATGCGGTAGCGCTCGCCGAAGTTGAACTGCTTCGAGAGCGAGAGCTGCATCCAAAACATCGCCGGCGCCTGGACCGTGTTGCGTCCCACCGTGCCGGCCGCGAACGCCGCCGGATACTCAAAGCCAGGGAAGCCGATAACATTGCCATTCGGCCCGCGGGTGGTCTGGAAGTAGCGGTTCTGCTCAGCGCGGATGAACCGCTCCGTGCCGATATCCCAGTTGTCCACCAGAATCTCGCTGTTAGGCAGCGTCTGGTTGGGACGCCGCACACCGGGCAGGTAGTTAAACGGACTGCCGGCAAACCCGAACGAGACCGGCGGGCCGCTCTGAATCGTCTGGGTCATGGCGAAGTCCCAGCCGCCCAGAACGGCGTTGACCGGGCCGCCCTGATTGAGCCAGCGGCGCTTCTTGCCGAAGGGCAGCTCGGTGGTCAGCACTCCGACGAAGCGGTGCGCGATGTCATACCCCGCGCGGCCCTTCTCCAGCCGGCGGTTGTAGAAGGTGATCCCGTTGGCGGCGCCGTCGCCGTCGTTCTCGTCAATTGCTTTGGAGAAGGTATAGAAGCCGGTAAAGGTCGTTCCCGCCGAGTACCGTTTTTCCATGCGCAGCGTGCCGCCGTGGTAGGAGTTGTGGCCGAAGTTGCTGTAGAGCTGAACCTGGCCGAATTGCGTCCAAGGCTTGAAGTTCTGCGCGGCCCGGAAAATCCGGTCCAGCTCGACCGGATCGCTGGAGAAATCGAGCGGGATCTGGTTGATGTCCCAGTTGTTGAGCAGCCCGACGCCCGCCGAGCCCTGGTACTGGAGCTCCATCAGCCAGCTCTTGGTCATCTGGTACTGGAAGCCGCCTGACCAGTTCATGATGTGAGGCATACGCATGTTGGGGTCGTACCAGGAGGCGATGCGACTCGCAAAGTTGGCGCCGCTGAAGGGAACGCTGCCGTCGGGATTGGTGTTGAAGCTCACTTGGCCGGGGCCGTCGGAGAGGAAGAACGCCGGCCGCGGATCGCCCGGAACGGCTTCGACGGCGGTCGTGGCGAAATACTCCTCAAAGTTCTGATTAACGCCATTGGTGAGCAGGTCAATCGTGATCATCCCGAAGCTGGACCGGAACACCCATTTGTCGGCGAAGTTCCAGGACAGGCCCACGCGAGGCTGGAAATTGTTCCAGTCGCCCTTGGCGAGCCGGCCCGTCGGGTGCGTGATGGCGCCCATCCGGCCGCTGACGGGGTCGACCACGTTGGGATCGAACTGCGACTGGTTGGCGGCGCCGAACGGCGTCTCGTAGTTCCAACGCAGGCCGAGCTCCAGCGACAGGTTGTTGCGAACCTTCCAGGAGTCCTGCAAGTAAGCGCCGTGGTAGTAGAAACGCGGCTTCCAGTCAGCCATGTTTTGGGTAAACGTGGCCCGACCGACGCCGCCGAGCAGGAAGTTGGCGAACTGGTTGCCCGTGTTCGGCCTGAAGGGAAACTCGGTGCCGGTCATGCGGTACTCGCCCGTGGGCAGAGCCTGCGGCGTGGACGTGTAGCGCGTGTGCCCAAATTCGTAGCCGAACTTGAGCGTGTGGCGGTCGACGATCTTGGTGATGTTGTTCTTGATCGTAAAATCCTCGCCGATGGTCTCCTCGCGACCGCCCTGGCCGAGGTTGAAGTACCTAGCGCCAGCGCTGGTGCGAAACTCCGGGAAATTCTCCGCGCTGACGCCGGGAATTCCGAGCTGGCGCGCCCAGTCCTGATCGAGCGTCTGCGGGTTGCGCCGGAAGTGGTAGCGGTTCATGCCGATGGTGAGCTCGTTGATCATCGACGGGCTGAAGGTATAGTTGTCCGACAGCACGATGTTGCGATTGAAGCGCGGCGCAACGAATACCGGCTGGAACTGCAATTCTCGGATCTCGCGCGACGGACGGCCCGGGCTGCGCTCATGGACTAGCGACCAGCGGCCGAACATCTTGTGCGCGGAGGTGAACTGGTGGTCAATCTTGACGTCGTAGCGCTCGAACAGGAAGGCGCCATCAGCCTCGATGTCCAGGTTCTGCTGCGGGCCCGCCGGCGTGAGCGAGCCGGGTCCGGTCGGATCCTTCCAGGGATTCAACCCGAGCACGTTCCGCGCGACGGGGTCGAATTGTGACTGCGGGATCTGGTTATTCGCAAACCTAGTACGAGTCCAGACGCCGTCGGCTCCCTGCACGGTGGAGCGGGGGTCGTAGATCGGGAAGGAATTGGGGCCAAAGTCAAAGTTTCCGCGCAACATCTCCAGGCTGGGGACGTCGCCGCGAAAATTCTCCGACAGTTTCTCATTGTGCTGCTGGAAACCGGCGAAGAAGAACGTCTTGTTCTTGACGATCGGGCCGCCGCCGCCGCCGCCCCACTCGTAATAGTCGAACGGCCCGTCGCGACGGTCCCGTTCGAAGAACTGCCGGTGGATCATGTCGCCGTTGGTGTAGCGCAGGTCAAAGTCTCCGTGAAACTCGTTTGCGCCGCTGCGGAAGACTGCGTTGAATTGGCCTCCTCCGGAATGGCCATGCTCGGCCGGCATCCCGGTCGTGTACATCTTGAACTCCTGGATGGAGTTGAGGCTGGCGATCTGGGTGCGGCGAAAGTCGCCGACCTGGCCCACCACCGGCTCGCGGGCGTTGACGCCGTCCAGCGTATAGCCCATGGCGCGCTGCCGTTGCCCGACGGCGTGCTGACCGTTGATGTTCGACACTCCCGGCATGTACAGCAGCACGCGGTGAACGAACTTCTGCATGACCGGTATCTTCTGCACCGTCGAGCCGTCCAGGACTTGGCCGCTGACCGCCGATTCTGTCTGCAATAGCGGCGGCGCGCCTTCGACCGTGATGGACTCGGCGATGCTGCCGATCTCTAGCGTCACGTTCACGCGCGGCTGCTCATTGGTGCGCAGCACAATGCCCCGCTGGATGAACGTTTTGAAGCCGTCGGAGGCGACCTCAAGCTGATAGGTTCCCGAGGCGAGATACGGGATGTAGTAGTCGCCTTGCGCGGTGGTTTCGCCTTCATGGACGAACGCGCGCTCTTCATTGCGGACCGTAATCTGGGCGCCCGGAACCCCGGCGCCGCTGGAGTCGGTTACGGTTCCAACCAAAGTCGCCGTCCCGGTGCTTTGCGCAGCGGCGGACACGGCCGTGATGAGCAGCAGAATCAGTATTCGAGACATAGGACCCCTTCCCCTGAAACGTTTAGGCGGGCCGCGCTAGACGACGCGTCGAGCGGGCCGAATTGCTTCCATTCGCGAAGCGGCGACCGGCGCGGCCGATGATGCTGGCAACGTGTCGCCCTGGTACCCCAGCGCAACCGAAATGGCGGCGCACTCGGCTATGAGGCGCGCGCCGATGAGCGGCAAAGCCCGCGTGGTCAGCACGCTGGCGCTGCCGGAAACACTGATCGAGGCCACCGGCGCCCCGATCTGGCCTAGGATCGGGGCCGCCACGCAGCACAGCCCCTCCTCGGACTCCTCCAAATCGAGCGCGAAGCCGGTCTTGCGGACCCGCCCCAGCTCGTCCCACAACGGCTGGCGGCTGCGCTGCTCAAGCTCCGCCGGATTCAGGCGCAGCAGGCTGATCGCCCGGTCGCGCGGGTAAAAAGCCAGAATGCTTTTGCCGAGCGCCGTCTTGTCCCAACTCAAGAAGACGCCAGGAATGGGACGCATCCGGACAGCCCGCAGACCTTCCTGCACGTCCTTGTAAATCAGCCGGCCGCCTTCGACAGTCGCCATGTTGACGGTTTGCTCGAACTCGGCGACTAGCCGCATCATCGCCGGACGAACCAGCCGAACGAGAACCGGCCCGATGCCCGGCTCTCCGAGTTGCCGCAGCCGCTCGGCAAGCCGATAAGTTTCCGTTTCGAAGTCGTACTCCAGATAGCCGAGGTCCTTGAGCGTCCGCAGCAGCCGGAACACCGTCGCTTTGGGCATCTTCACGGCTTCAGCCAGCGTCTTCAGCCGCTCTGCCCGCCGCGGGGATTGCTGCAAGGTTTCCAGGATGGCAAACGCCTTGGCGAGCACCTTGACGGGTTGAAACCCGACGTGAGTTGTGTGTTGAGCCACTGCTAATACGCGCGGCGCGCCGACCGACTTGGGCGACGCCGTTGGTCCGCGTCGAATTTACTCCCAACCGGCGATCAAGTCAAGGAATATCGGACGGCTCGTTTCAGAATGTGGAACGAGCCTGTAAAAAAAAGCCGCTGGCCCGCCAAAAAGCGTCCGCCTTTCTTGGATGCTCGACGGTGTGAACCAAAACGGAAAAGCGCCCCGCAACGACGCTTAGCCGGGCCGCCGGAGCTCAAAATGATGGAACGGCTTGAGGTCGTCCAGCAGTTCCTCGGGCTCGCCAATCTTCCAACTGGAGAACGCCCCCTGCACGCCCTCGTCCGTGAAATCGAGGATGGTAAAGCCATTCCGCTCGACCGGCGCCAGCCCTTCCTCGATCTCGATGCCGGTGACCTTCTGCGGCGGCGTGCCGCGCCAGGCCGACGGCCAGCCCTTGGGACCGGTGCTGATGGGACCGGTTAACACGGTCACGACCGGATTCCGGCGCAAGTCAAGATCCACGTAGCCGTGGATGCGGGCTTCGGCAATAGCGTGCAAGTCCCCGCTGAGGAACAGCGGGATGCGGCCTTGCATGGCCGAGGCCGCCCGCAACAGCCGATTGTGTTGCAAGCGCCAGCCGGACTGCCACCAATACTTGGGCTGCTCCAACCCGAGCTTGCCGTTGGGCTGCAAAAGATCGGGGTACCACTCGCCCCACTTGCCGGCGCTCCAGCCCACGGGCGTGGAGGGCAGATTGACCACGTGGCGGGCGCTCTGGGCCGTCATGCGATTGACCAGCCAGTCCTCCACCACCGGCGGCACAAAGCCGGACGCCGGCCCCTTTAGGCTGAGATTCCGGCGGCAGTCGTACATCAGGATCTCGGCCAGATCGCCGTACCGCAGCGTCCCGTACGATTCCGACACGCCCGGCGCACGGTCCGGAGGCGAGCCGCCCGGCAGCCCGGCGGGCAGGCCGGGAGCGGGCAGGAACTCCGGGAAGTACAGCCGCTGGGTCGCCCGCGCCAACCCCAGCGCGAAGTGGTCGGGCGGGAAGGTCACCATCTCCTCGGTGGCCTCGTCGTTTTCGAAATAGTCGTGGTCGTCCTGGACAAAAAAGACCGGCGTGGATCGAAAAAGCGTGCCGTACAAGTCGCAGATCTGCGGCGTAACCGCGATCTTGAGCCTCGCCTCGTTGTCCGTCCCCAGCACAGGCGCGGAGCGGTCAAACTCACCCGTCAGCGTCCGCAACGCCTCGGAGCCGCCCAGGTTGATGCGCCCCTTGGGCGACAGCAAGTCCCAATAGACGTGGTCGCCGATGGCGATCACCGCGTCAGGCTTGTAAGACAGGCCCGTCTGGAGCAGCTTGCGGCGGTTTTCGATGGAGACCCAATAGTCGCCGCCGGTGTCGGGATTGCGCGTCGCCGGATGGCCGCCGGCGCAGGTATAGACCAGTAGCCGGAAGCTCTTGGGGCTGGCTTGAGCCGAAGGGAACGTGGTAATCGGCCAAGGGTCGCACAGGGGCTTGTCGCGGCTGTCGAGCAGCTCCAGGGTGTAGGGCGTGGACGGCTGCAAACCGGTCAAGTCGAACCGCCAGAACTCTCCCGCTGAGTCCGTCCGCACGCCGACGGCTGTGTGCGAGCCCGCCCGCAGGGTAGGCGCCGCGTCAAGCGACTGACGGAAGCTCGCCTTCAGCAGCAGCCGTTCGGGGCCCACGCCGGGCAGCAGATGGCGCACCCGGCCCGGGTCCCAACCCTCGGCTTGCGGATCGGCATGGAGGAAGGCGGGCGCGGCAAGGGCGGCGGCAAGGATCTGGCGGCGGGACAATAACGGCATGGCAGGGCTCGTGCGAAGGCAGTCTACCACCACCGGCGCGGCTGCCGTGTGTTACCGTGGGCAGTTCGGGCCGCGGCCGGTCCGAGCGGAGGCTCGAACATTCTTGGCAAACAGTTATGAGCAGGCCTGGGGCGGCTTCGATCTGAAAACCAACCTGATTCAGATTGGAAACAACCATTTCAGCGAGCACGGCGAGCTTTCGAAGTTCTTTGAGGAAAAGATCGCCGAGGCGGAAGGCATCAATCAATTCCTCCAGGTGCAAAGCCATGAGGCGGGCGTGGAGATCGGCTCGGGCACGGGCGTGCACGCGGCCTATTTCGCCCAGAGGTGCCGCTACCTGACCTCGCTGGACGTAACCAACGGCTTTCTGGAGCTGTTTGAGATGGCCACCCAGGATACGCCGAACCTGCGCCGTGTCCGCAAAGACTTCTTTCCGATGATGGACGACATCGCGGACGAGTCAATCGACTATGTCTATGCGACCTCGGTCTTCTGCCACCTGCACATCTACGATGTTTATCTATATTTCGAGGAGATAGCGCGCGTGCTCAAGCCGGGCGGCCGGTTCTATGTGAATTATCAGAACGCCGAGAATGTCGACTTCGACGGCTTCTATAAGATCTTTCTCGACGACTACCGCGCCAAGTCCGGGTTCGAGCCGATTCATCCGGCGCAGATGCAGTTTCACTCCAACGCCTATTTTCTGAACCTCGCCGAACGTTTTAATCTGGACGTCCCGCACGAGCGCATCGTGGGCTCGTATTCCGAGCTGATTCTAAAAAAGCGGCAAAGCTGATTGCCGGCTCAGCCGACCACCAGCTTCACAAGCTCTTTCTCGTCAAACTCAAAACCCAAGCCGGGCCCTTCCGGGATGCCCACCGAGCCCGATTTGTAAGGGAGCGGCGTGGATAACAACCCGTTGCCGAACGGCGCCTTGTAGCTCTCGCCGCCCTCCAGAATAACGGCGTTCGGCACAGCCGCGCACAGGTGAATGGCCGAGGCGCGGTAGGGAGCGCACCCCATGGACGAGTGCGGCGAGAAGAGGATGTTCTTCACGTCGGCCATGATGGCGATGCGCTTGGTTTCAGTGATGCCGATGCGGGACGTGTCCGGGTTGACAATGTCGCAGGCGCGGCGGTCAAACAGCTCGGCGAACTGGAAGCGGTTCGAATACTGCTCGCCCGCGCAGAACGGCATATCAAGCTGATCGCGCAGCATCGCCATGCCCTCGAAGTCCTCGGGCATCAGCACGTCTTCCCACCAGCCCACGTTGCCCATGGCGTCCAGCTTGCGGCCCACTCGGATCGCCTCGGCCAGCGTGTAGCCGCCGAGTGAATCCACCAGAATCTCGCCCTTGCCTCGCAGGACCTCGGCGGCGGCGCCCACTCGGTTCACATCGCGAATCTGCTCGCCGCGCCCCTTGGCCAGGCTCATTTTCTGGACGGTGTAGCCCATCTCCAGCAGCTTTTGCACATTGTCGGCGACCTCCTCGGGCGGCCCGCCGCCGACGCCCTGGTAGGTGGGGATGCTGTCTCGGAACTTGCCGCCGAGTAACTGGTAAACCGGCAGCCCGGACGCCTTACCCAGGATGTCCCACAGAGCGATATCCACGCCGGCCATGGCGCGGGTGAAGTAGCCCGTGCCGTAGCCGCGCAGCCGCTGGGTGGAGTACATTTTCTCCCAAATAGGCTCGATGCGGCGGGCGTCCTCGCCGATCAGGAGGGGCGCGAAGAGGTCGGTAAGGATGGTCTTGACGGCGCGGGGCGTCATCACGGCATGCGATTCGCCCCAGCCGACGAGGCCCTGGTCGGTGGTGATCTTGACGAGCACCGTCTGCTGGTAGCCGCCCTGGCGCACGGTCTCGCCGCGCTCCAGCCGGTTCCACAGGCCCGGCCCGCCGGTGAGCTCGCCGAGCTCGGTCATGGAGACGAAGTGGTCCTCGCCCTTGTTGCGCTCGGGCGGGCTGCGCAGGATCAGCGGTTCAACGGCGGTGATCTTGAGCGGAACGCCGACCTTCTCGGCGGCCGCCCGCATCGGCTCAAAGGCCGAGCCGAGAGTGAGGCCGGCGGCGGATTTCAGGAAGCTGCGTCGATTCATGGCGAAGGTTGGTCCAACCGCTCGGACTGTAGCCGGAACGGTCGGACCAAGTCAAACCAAGCGGACCTCGCTGCGCAGCTCCACCTTCGCCGAATTGGCGAAATTCGCTAGTTAGGTTCCCGAGGCCAAATTGTGAACGAGGAGAAGGCCGCCCTTTGGGGCGTCCACCAGCAGCGCCTTGTCGCTCCCGAACAGCAGATAGAGGAACGGCTTCTCATAGTGCGTGCAGCCGGACTGCCGCAGGATGTAGAAGTCCGGGTTGTACTCGCGCACCTGCCAATCGGGCAGTTCCATGCAGTTGGGGCCGCCGGTGGCCCATTTCAGTGGCAGGGTTCCCGG
>CAYOPA010000235.1:4363-8383 GCA_964405625.1 uncultured Bryobacterales bacterium | reverse complement strand
AGCCATGGCGGACAAGGCGGTGGCCCACGGCGGGAGGATCGGCGTGGCGGCCACGTTGGGCTCCACGATGGACCCCACGATGGCGCTGCTGGCGGCCCGTGCGCGGTTGGCCGGAGTGGAGCGCGAGCTCGACCCGCAACTGTGTGAAGGCGCCTTCGAGGCCGCGCTGGCCGGCGACGGGGCCACGCACGATCGGCTGGTTGAGCAGGGACTCGTGGCGCTAGCCGGACGGGTGGACCTGATCGTGCTGGCGCAGGCCTCGATGGCGCGCGTCGTGGAGGCGTTGCCGGCTGGGGCGGTCACGATTCCGATCCTGTCGAGCCCGGCGTCGGCGATCGAGCAGGCCGGACGAGCGCTGGGGCAATGATAGTGGGCGGCGATCGGAGGAGGAAGCCCGCGACGACCGCTTTCGCGGCGACGTCGCGAGCGCCAGCTAGCGCTTGTTAAGACCATGGAAGAGCTCTCCGTCAGCGTCCGCCTGGTCGTGCTGGGGCTGCTGCTGGCGGTCAACGCCTTCTTTGCGGCCGCCGAGGTGGCGCTGGTGTCGGTTCGAGAGACTCGCCTGCGGCAGTTGGCCGACGCC
This sequence comes from uncultured Bryobacterales bacterium, assembly GCA_964405625.1. Classification (GTDB taxonomy): domain Bacteria; phylum Acidobacteriota; class Terriglobia; order Bryobacterales; family UBA6623; genus RI-231. The sequence goes on along the minus strand of CAYOPA010000235.1, from coordinate 7,800 downwards.
GAGGTCAGCGGAGCCGCGGCGGCGCTGGACCTGCTGGCGACGCCCGACCGCATGATCTCGGCGACGCAACTGGGGGTCACCCTCGCCAGCCTCGGGCTGGGTTGGGCGGGCGAGAGCACGGTGTTTCGCCTGCTGGAGCCGCTGCTGGGCGCGCTGCTGCCGGGGGGGTGGGACCAACTCGGCCACTTGATCTCGTTCGCATTAGCCTTCCTGGCGATCACCTACTTTCACATGGTCCTGGGCGAGGTCGTGCCCAAGAACTTGGCGCTGGAGCGCTCCGAGCGGGTGGCGCTGGCGGTGGCGCCGCCGCTGGAGCTGTTTGCGCGGTTCACCGGCGTCTTCGTCTCGATCGTCAAGGGCACGGCCGCGCGGCTGTCACGGATGCTGGGGTTGGAGCTCAGCGGCGGCAGGGACGGCTATACCGCCGAAGAGCTCAAGCTGATCGTCAGCGTCAGTGACCGCGAAGGCGAGCATGCTCAGCGCCAACAGGAGATGCTGCATCGCGCCATCGATTTTTTTGACGTGACCGTGCGCGAGGTCATGACCCCTCGCCAGGAGATGGTCGCCCTGCCCATCGATGCCGCGCTCGACCAGGTGATCGACTGCCTCGCCCGCGAGCGGCATTCCCGGATTCCCGTCTACGAAGGCGCGCCGGAGAACGTTGTCGGCGTGGTGGTCGCCAAGGAGATCTGGTCCTTTGTGCAGCAGATGCGGCGCTGGCAGATGCTCGACCGGCCGCCGCCGAGCTTTGTGCTGCGCTCGTTCGTCCGCTCGGTGGAGTTTGTGCCGGAGACGAAGGATCTTTACGAGTTGCTGGAGGAGTTTCAGGCCCGTCGGCGTCTGCTGGCGATGGTGGTGGATGAGTTCGGCACGGTCTCCGGTCTGGTGACCGTGGAGGACGCCGTGGAGCAGATCGTGGGCAAGATCAGGGAAGAGCACGAAGCGCCCGAGCCGACTGATCCGTTTGACGGCCCCGTCGAGCTCGACGGCCTCACCAACATTCGCGATCTGGACTCCTACAACGATATCCGCTTGCCCTATGACGCCGGCTTTGAGACGCTGGCCGGATTCCTGTTGCAGCAGCTCGGACACATCCCCGTCCCTGGCGAAACGGTCGAGTTCGAACAGCGCCGTTACACCGTGCTCGCCATGGACCGCAACCGCATCGCCCGCGTGCGCATTGAGCCGCTGCCGGCCGCGGCCGAGAGCCTACCCGCCTACGAGGACTGAAGAACAATCCCATGTGGAAGCAGTGGAAGATCACCGCCATCATTCCGTGTCTGAATGAGGAGCAGGGCGTCGAACAGGTGCTCAAGCTGATGCCCGACTATGTGGACGAAGTCATCGTGGTGGATAACGGCTCCACCGACCGTACCGCCGAAGTAGCGGCGAGCTACGGCGCGACGGTGGTGCCGGAGATGGTTCGCGGCTACGGACGGGCCTACAAGCGGGGTTTTTCCGAGGCGACCGGCGACGTGATTGTGACTCTCGATGGCGACCACTCCTACCCGGTCGATGCGTTGTCGTACCTGCTGGGCGCCTTTGAGCACCTGAATGTCGACTTCCTCAACGCCTCGCGCTTTCCCGTGCGCGAGAAGGGCGCCATGAGCATGAAGCACATGTTCGGCAACTTGGTTCTGTCGCTGGTAACGTCCGTGCTCTACCTGCGCTGGGTGAGCGACTCCCAGTCCGGCATGTGGGTGTTCAAGCGCTCAATCCTGGCCAAGATCCGGCTGGAATCCGACGGCATGGCGTTCTCCGAAGAGATCAAGGTCGAGGTCATCAAGCATCGCGAGCTGAAGTTCGAGGAGATCCCGGTCTCGTATTCGTCGCGGCTGGGCGAAATCAAGCTCAATCCCTGGCGGGACGGGTTCCAGAACATGCTCTTCCTGTTCAAACGGCGGGTCGGGCTGTAGCCGAGATGGGGCCGCGCAACCGCTACGACGACTTCGCGTCGTTCTACAACCTCTATTGGGGCGAGTATTTTCTGGAAGACGCCCGGGGGGGGATCGCGGAGGTCTTCCTGCCGTGGCTGCCCCATGGGGGAAGGGTCTTGGACCTGTGCTGCGGCACGGGTCAGACGGCGGCGTGGCTGACGGCCTGCGGGTTCCAAGTAGTGGGGCTGGACGCTTCGGCCGAGATGCTGCGCCATGCCCGGGAGAATGCGCCGGGCGTCGAGCTGTTGCATGCGGACGCCCGCGAGTTTCGCTTGGAAGAGCCCGTCGACGGGGCCTTGTCGACGTTTGACAGTATCAATCACTTCCCTTCTCTGGAAGAGATCGAGGCGGTGTTCGCATGCGTCTTTCGGGCGTTGCGGCCCGGCGGCTGGTTCCTTTTTGACTTCAACACGGTCGAAGGTTTCCACTACAACGCCGGGGAGACCTATAGCGCCGTACACGATGACCACGTGGCGATCGTACGCAGCGTGTTCGACGAAGCGCTACGGATGGGGACCTCGCACATCACACTTTTTGAAAGACGCGACGACGATTCGTGGTCGCGCCGGGATCTGGAAATCCCCGAATATCTCCACGCTACCGAAGACCTCGAAGCTGCGCTGCGGAAGGTTGGCTTCGATGTGTTGCGAATCTTCGACGCCGCCGACGACTTCGATATGCCCAAAGCCGAAGGGCGCCTGTTCGTGTTGGCGCAGCGGCCGGGCTAGGACTGGAGCTCGGCCAGGACGGCGCGGATTTTTTTGCGCCATCCCCGCACGTCGGCGTCCGGGGCGACGGGCGCGCCCCAACGCAGGGTTTCGCGGCGGGCGTCGATCCAACCTGGGACGACCGGCGCTCCGGCGTCAAACGCCGCTTCCAGCGCTTCCAACCGGAAACGGCACCGCGCGGCGGGCTCACCGGGAGCCGTCGCGCTAAACACGGCCACCGATTCGCCGCGCTCCAGCGCTTGCCGGATGCGGTCCCTCAACGGCGGTTCTTGCGGCAGCAGCAACGGCTCCAGCAGAAAGCCCAGGACGCCCGGCGCGGCCTCGATCAGATTTTCCTCGGCGACCAGCACGGTGCGGTCCGACGCGGCGGTCAGCTTGGCGAGATCCCAAGCAGAGTCCGAGCGATTGAGTAGCAGCAGCGCGGGCGCTTTCGGCAACTCGCCCTCGCCGCGCATTCCAGTAGTCAACCTCAAGACTGTAGCGGCCATGCCACGCGCCAGCCGACGACTGGGTGATAGCCGCGCCAACAGCCCTACCGCGGCCCACAGCGAATGCCGGCAGCCTTCGCCGAATCCCTGCAAAACCGCTCCGCCCAGGCCCCGGCTCTTGCTGCGCGTCCACCCGGCCCCACCGCCAACCCAAAGCCGCGCAATCTGCACCCAGGGCTTGCCCTTGTCGCGTCCCAGCCGGCCGTCGAGCCAGAGCGTGCGCGTTTCGTTCCGGCGGATCTTGCCGCTGGAGGTTTTTGGTACGGCTTGCGGCGGCGCGAGCA
>CAYOPA010000235.1:0-4353 GCA_964405625.1 uncultured Bryobacterales bacterium | reverse complement strand
GACCAGATCGGGCGGCACGCCGACCTTGCGGGCCACGTTTGCCGTAATCTCCTGGCGCATGCGGCGACGCTCCTCGGAGTCGTGGATGCGGGTTTCGGCGACCACGATAAGCTGTTCCGTGCCGGTCTTGTCGTCAATCGAACCGAAGGCCGCGATGCAGCCCTTGCGGACGCCCGTCACTTCGCCGGCGGCGTTCTCCACATCCTGCGGGATGATGTTGTGGCCGGACTTGATGATGCAGTCCTTGAGCCGACCGGTGACGAAGATTTCGCCGTTGCTGAGGTAGCCCAGGTCGCCGGAGTCCATCCAGCCTTCGGCGTCGATGGCGGCGGCGGTCGCTTCGGCGTTGCGGAAGTAGCCGTCGGTGCGCGAAGGGCCGCGAAAGAGGATGCGGCCGCGTTGGCGATCCTCGACCGGACGGCCGGCGTCGTCCACCACCTTGATCTGGTGCTCGGGCAGCGCCGCGCCGTTGGCGACGAACTCCAGCGTGCGGTCCGGATAGTCGTCGGCCGCCGGGACGGCCAAGCCATCCGTCTCAAACTCCTGGCGCCGGATGCGGTCAAAGACCGGCTCGCGGTGGATGGGCGGGAAGGTCAGCGCCACCGACGACTCGGCCAGCCCGTAGCAGGGCACCCAGGCCTTGGGGTCGAAGCCGTACTCCTCGAAGCGCTTCGTGAACGCCCGCAGCGTGGCCGGGATCACCGGCTCGCCGGCGTTGATGGCGATGCGCCAGCGGCTCAGATCGACGCCTTCGATGGCCCCGTGCTCGATCTTGCGGACGCACAGCTCATAGGAAAAATTCGGCGCCGGGCACAGCGAGCCGCCCGAATCGCTCATCGCCCACAGCCAGCGCTCGGGCCGCTGCAAGAAGTCCAGCGGCGACATCACCGTGATCGGGAAACCGTGGTAGAAGCTGAACAGCCACGAGCCGATCAGGCCCATGTCGTGATAGAGCGGCAGCCAACTCACGACGATGTCGTCCGGCCGCGCCTGCACGGCCCAGCCGATGCCCCGGACGTTAGCCAGCACGTTCGCGTGCGTCAGCGTCACACCCTTGGGGTTGCCGGTGGAGCCGGAGGTGTACTGGATGAAGAAGACCTCGTCCGGCGGCGTCGGCGCGGCCAGTCGGTCCTGACCCGCCGCGAGCTCGCCGGTAGAAACCACGTCGATCAGCGACGGCAGCCCGGCGCGAAACAGCTCGCTGACCGGCTTGGCTTCGGCGAACGAAATCAAGAAGCGGACGCCGGCGTTGCCCAGAATGCCGAGCTGGCGGCGCACGTACTCCTCAATCTGGTTGAGCCGCGCCGGCGGATAGATCGGCACGGCGATGCCGCCTGCGAGCGTTACGCCAAAAAATGCAAAGAAGAAGTCGGCGCAGGTGGGCAGCATGATCGCCACCGTCTCGCCCGGCTGGAGCCCTCGGGCGCGCAGCCCGGCGGCGACCGCGCGCGCCCGGCCCTCGAGCTCGCCGTAGGAGATGCGGCGGACCTGGTCGTGCTCGATTAGATGGATCTGCACCCGCTCGGGATGGCGGGCGGCGTGGCGCGAGAGAACCTCGGCGAAGTCGCGGGCGTCGGCTGGCGGCGGCTGGGCGGGGCCCGGCTGGAGGATCTCGTAGCGTCGCCGCAGCGTGGACTCACCCGCGCCTTCGAGCGCTTCGAGCCACTCGCGCAGGGTCTCGGCGCGCTGCGCGGCCTCGTCAGGCAGGCGCTTGCCAACGCGCTTCTCCACCCGCAGCAGCAGCTCGACGCGCTCCAGGCTGCCCAGGCCCAGGTCGCGATCGATGGCTGCGTCCAGGGACAGCTTTTGCACGGCATCCTGCGCGCTGAGCTCGCGCAGCAGGCCGCGCGCGGTCTCCAGAATCTCTTGCTCAACGGTGGTGGCGGCGAGGCTCATCCGAATCTTTTATCTTAGGCCCGCCGGCCCCCCAATCCGCCTACAGCTCGGCGCGGATGGCGGCGACGGCCGCTTCACACGCGGCGCGGTCCACGTCGAAGTGGGTCAACATGCGGATGCGGTCGCCCGCGCCGCTGAGCAGCACGCCGCGCGCCTTAAGCCGTTTGCGCAGCTCGGCGCCGGCCAGGCGGCCCGGCTCGGTCGTGAAGAAGAGGATATTGGTCTCGACCACATCCTGGTCGAGACGGATGCCGTCGGTGGCGCCGAGCTCGTCGGCCAGGTACCGGGCGTTTTCGTGATCCTCGTGCAGGCGCTTGGGCGATTCTTCGAGCGCCACCAGGCCGGCGGCGGCGATCACGCCCGCCTGTCGCATGCCCCCGCCCAGGGCCTTGCGCACCAGCCGGACCTCTTCAATGAAGTCCGCATCGCCCACGACGACGGAGCCCACGGGCGCCCCCAGTCCCTTCGACAGGCAAAAGCACACCGAGTCCACCGTGGCGGCGATCTCCGCCACCGGCCGGCCGCTCGCCACGGCGGCGTTGAAGACGCGGGCCCCGTCCATGTGGATCTTCACGCCGGCCGCGTGGGCCTTCTGGCGGATCTCTTGCAGGGTTTCGAGCGCATAGACCCGGCCGCCGGCGATGTTGACGGTGTTCTCTACCTCAATCAGCGCCGTCCCGCGATAGTGGTCGCTGGCCGGCCGCAGGCGGGGTACGATGTCGGCCCAGCTCAGCATCCCGTCCGGGGTGGGAACAGCGCGCACCAGGCAGCCGGAGAACGCCGCCGGCATTCCCATTTCATACAGGATGATGTGAGCGCGCTCGTCGCAGATGATCTCCTGACCCGGCTGCGTGTGGGCCTTGATGGCGGCCTGGTTGCCCATCGTGCCGGTGGGCACGAAGACGGCGGCCTGCTTGCCCATGACCTCGGCGGCGCGAGCTTCGAGCCGGTTGACGGTGGGATCTTCGCGCTGCACGTCGTCGCCGACCTCGGCCTCGAACATGGCGCGGCGCATGGCCGGGGTGGGTTTGGTGACGGTGTCGCTGCGGAAGTCGAAGAGGGCGGGCATGTTGGAACCAGTTTACTCGGGTGGGATGAACTTCTCGGCGGTTCGGCGTAGGGTGTCCTCCAGTGGGTCGGACATTCTTGTCCGACCGCGGCCGGGCAGGAATGCCCGACCCTACTGAGAAGGCGTGTTGCGTGTTAGTCGAACAGCAACTCCAAGAAGACCTCGTTCGCCAGCAGCAGCCCTTGGTCGGTCAGGCGCAAGCGGTCGGGAGTCGGCTGCTCGATCAGCCCCCGGTCCAGACAGCGGCGCAGCGCCTCCTCGCGGCCGTCCAGGTCACCGGGTTCCAGCGCCACGCCCGACCGTAGGCGCAGGCCAGTCAGCAGCCGGTCTTGGCGCAGCCGCTCGGCGTCGAGCTCTTCGATCTCGGCGGCAGCCGACTCACCTTGCTCGAATCGCGCGACGTACTCCGAGGCCAACCGGGCGCTGTTCCAGCGCCGCCGCCCGTCGAAGGAATGCGCGTCCGAGCCGACGCCGACGTAGGGGGCGAACGTCCAGTACTTGAGGTTGTGGCGCGATTCGCCGCCCGAGCGCGCGAAGTTCGAGATCTCGTAGCGTTCGATCCCCATTTGCGCCAGTCGCTCGCCGGCGCGCAAGTAGAACCCGGTCGTCTGCTCGTCATCGGGAGTTTCGCGAGCGCCGTAGCGGTCGCCGTCGGAGCGAATCTCCGCGCCCAATCGGCTGTCGTCGTCGGCGTCGAGCATATAGACCGAAACGTGGTCCACCTCCAACCGCTCCACCTCGTCCAGCGACGCCTCCCAGTCGGCCTCCTGCTGGTGCGCCAGCCCGGCGATCAGGTCGATGTTGATACGCTCGAAACCGGCCCGCCGTAGAACGGCGATCTCGGAAGCGACCTGCTCGGCGTCATGCTTGCGGCCGGCGGCGGCAGCCACTTTCTTGTCGAACGACTGCACGCCGAGGCTGACGCGGTCCAGCCCCCAACGCCGCCAGAGCGCGGCGCGCTCGGGGGTGACGTCGCCGGGCGCGGTTTCAATGGTGGCTTCGTCCCACTCGCGCGGTTTGCCTAAAATTGCCGCCAGCTCGTCGGCGCTGAGCAGGCTGGGGGTGCCGCCGCCCAGATAGAGCGTGTCCGCCCGGTCAAGTGCGCCGGACGGCGCCGCCTCCGCCGCCAGCGCCCCCACGTAGCGCCGCCGCAGGTCGTCGGAAAACACTCCCGACGCGAAGTTGCAGTAGGTACACTTCTGGCGGCAGAACGGAAACGAGACGTACAGGCCCGGCGCTGGGCCGTCGTCAATAGCTAAGCGCAACATACGTTCTGGTATGCTCAGGAAAACCGGGGCCGGGCTCGCATTCGTTGTCGATCCCAGCGGCGTGCAATTCGACCGACGGAATTCGACCGACGGAACTCGACCGACATGGAGATCGTCTGC
>CAYOPA010000234.1:0-8393 GCA_964405625.1 uncultured Bryobacterales bacterium | reverse complement strand
TCGATCATGTAGTTGTTGTTGCGCGGGCGCTGGCCGTTGACGGCGAAGGGCCGGTGGGCGAGCTCGGAGAAGGTGACGCCGGGCGTGGTCAACGCCTGGGCGTAAAAGTTCCGGCCCGCAAAGCCGTTGCCCGCGTTGGGCAGGTCGTTCATCTCGGATTCATCGAACGTGCGGCTGAGCTTGGCGTCATCGTCTTGCAGGTTGGAGAAGTCCGCCTGCACGACGACCTCGGTGGCAAGCTCGCCGATCTCAAGCTGAATCCGAAGGTCCGGCGTTTCGCCGACGCGCAACGGCAGCGGCCCCGCCCGATGCGTCTTGAAGCCCTCGCGCGATACCTCCACCGTGTACGAGCCGGGAGGCAGCGCCGGCTGATGGAAGCGGCCCGCGCCGGAGGATTCCGTGCGCCACTCCACCAGGCTGTCCCGGTTACGAACGACCACCTCGGCGCCGGTTACGACGCCGCCGGTTTCGTCCAGCACCACCCCGGAAAGGGCGGCGTTGATGTTTTGCGCGGGCGCTGAAGCGGCCCACGACAGGGCCAGCGCAACCGCCAACAGGCTATGCGCTGCGCCCCGGAAGTCGGAAATCATACCTTGTCTCCTCGAAACTCTCCAACCAGACCCACGGCCGGCCGCCAACGGCAAGCCCCACGGACCGGCGAACCCACCTGGCCACGGGCCGGGAAAGGGGACGTCGGCGTCCTTATAGGGATCAGGCAGAGAGTCGAGGAGGAGGCGCCGGCGGGACGCGGTCGCGCTCCTCGGCGTGAGGGGAGGGAGACAAACTGAGAGCGCCGGCTTCAGGCGGGAGCCAAGCGAAGAGACTCATGGGCGCCAAGCGCGCCGGTTCCACGGAAAAGGCCACGAGCGGCTCCTCGCGTCCGCAGCGGTTCATGTTGCAGTCGGATTTCTTTTCCTGGGGAGCGGCTTTGCGATGGCAGGCCGGGCCTTCCGGCTCCGGTTCATTCTGGCCATGGCCGTGCTCGCCACGCTTGCACATATCCGGGCAGGTGCAGCCGCGACCGTGCATCGGGCACATCTTGACCGGCTCGTCGGTCATGGCCGTAAGACCCGGCGCCAACGGGCTCAGCAGCAGCAGCGCCGCCAGGACGCCCGCCAACGGAGCCCGAAGCCATGCCGAGGAAAAGAGCACCAACGGTATTATCCCGCTTTGCTGGCTTGTTGTCACGAAAGTCGTGACGGACATCCCGACCAGTACGACCCTACCGCACCCAGGCGCCGTTGAGCATCACCCGCTTTACGCTGCGCACGGCCGAGATCGACTCCAGTGGGTTCTCCTCCAACAGGATCAAGTCGGCAAGCTTACCCGGCTCCACCGTCCCCAGCCGCTCCTGTACGCCGAAAAACCGCGCCGCCAGCCCGGTGGACCCGCGGCGACGATGCGCGAGCCTCGCACGATCACAACCGAGTCCGGGACCTGCGGGTTCCCGCGACGGTCGATCAACGTCGCGCCGACAATCGCCGTGACCGCATCAGCAGGGGCCTCGGCGGGCGGATTGACCTCGCGCAGCCCCGACCACTTCTCCGGCGGCTCGGCGGCGGACGGAACCGCCAGGATCAAGAGCAGGAAAAAACAAGTCAGCCGCGCGAGCATCCCCGCCAGTATAGTCGCCGCCGCTTACTTCTTCGCCAACCGCGAGCAGGCGTTGGCGGCGCCCATGACGTCCACGGCCGAAGCGCCCTCTTCGATGTCCTGAATCTTGCCCGCCTTGTCGACCACAAAGGTGGTCCGGTTGGAGATCCCGCGCTCCTCGTTGAGCACGCAGTAGGCTCGGGAAAGCTCGCGGGTGCGGAAGTCGCTGAGCATGGCGAAGGCGACGCCGAGCTCTTCGGAGAACTTCCGCTGCGACGGCGTGTTGTCGGTGCTCATGCCGAAGACCACCGTGTCGACGCCTTCGAACTGTTCGATGTTGAGTTGGTAGGCCTGCATCTCCTTGGTGCGGCCGCCGGTGAACGCCGCCGGATAGAAGGTCAGCACGACATTGTTCTTGCCTTGGAAACCCGAGAGCTTCACGTCGCCGCCGTGCGTGGACGGCAGGGTGAAGTCGGGCGCCTTGTCGCCGACGCTCAGCTTGGTCTGGGCCGAAGCCGGAGACGAAGCCAAAAACACGGCCAGCACGGCCGGGACCAAGACCAACAAGCGGGCAATTTGCACGCAATCCTCCATGATGCGAGCGCTGCCGGTCGAGACGGGCCGGTCAGAGCCTGATCTTATGGCGCCGGGCCCGGCCGCCATAAGCGACCGATCCGCGGCGGGAAGCGAATTTGGGCCGATCGTCGCTCGCATCAGGCCTCGGCCCCGCGCTATTCTGTAGTTACTCCCCTCACGGACTCTCGCCCGATGAAGAACGCCCGCACCGTTACGAACGCGCAACCCGACACACGCTGTTGGGTCTTCGCGTCATCGTGTGCGTCATCGCGCTGTTGTTGAGAGCCGGGTTACCGGTCCCCTCAGATCCTGTTCGCTAAACAGTAGGACTGTATTCGCCATGCCGCATATTCGCAAGCTCCGCCTATTAACCCCCGGGCCGACGCCCCTGTTCCCGCCGGCGATCCGGGCCATGTCGGCGCCGGACATGCACCATCGCACCAAGGACTTCATTGACGTTTACAAGAACGTCATCGCCGACCTGAAGTACCTCTATGGCAGCGAGAACGACGTCGCCCTGTTCTGCTCGTCGGGCTCCGGCGCGATGGAGGCCTCGGTCTCCAACCTGTTCAGCCCCGGCGAGAAGGTGATCGTTTGCCAGGCGGGCAAGTTCGGCGAGCGCTGGACCAAGATGACCAAGGCGTTCGGACTGGAGCCGATCGTCGTCGAAAAGCCCTACGGCGAGCCGGTCGAGCCCGAGCAGGTCGAGGCCGCGCTGAAGACGAATCCCGACGCAACCGGCGTCTTCGTGCAGGCCAGCGAGACCTCCACCGGCGTCGCCCATGACGTGGAGTCGATGGGGAAAATCATCCAGAAGACCGACGCCGTCTTCGTCGTCGACGCCATCACCGGCTTGGGCACCATGCCGCTCGACATCGACGGCTGGGGTTTGGATATCTGCGTGGGCGGCTCGCAGAAGGCCGTGATGATTCCTCCAGGGCTGGCCTTCGCCTCGGTTAGCGCCAAGGCGTGGAAGAAGCGCGAGAAGGCTTGCAATCGCTACTTCTATCTCGACCTGAAGGCCCACGCCGAGGGCGGCGCCGACGGCAATTCGCCGTTCACGCCCGCCACCTCGCTGATGCTCGGCCTGGGCGCTGCGATGGAATACATCCGGCAGATCGGCCGCGACTCGCTGATCGAGAACGCGCAATCGCTGGCGCGCGCCACCCGCGAGGCCGCCGTCGCGCTGGGCCTGGAGCTGTTCGCCAAGAAGAACCCGGCCGGGTCGGTCACCGCCATCCAGGCGCCGCGGGGCATGGACTCCAGCCAGGTGGTCAAGGCGTACCGCGACGAGTTCAACGCCATCATCGCCAACGGCCAGGGCTCGATGAAGGGCCAGATCTTCCGTATCGCCCACTTGGGGTACTTTGATTTCCACGACCTGTTCGCCACCATCGCCGAGCTGGAGCTGATTCTCGCCGGGCTCGGCCACCCGGTCCAGTTCGGCCAGGGCGTGGCGGCGGTCCAGAAAGTCTACGCCGAGGTCTCCGGCCGCTAGGCTGAGTGTTTCAACCCATCGACTGAACGGAACAACGAAACATGAATATCCTGATTGCCGACGCCGTCTCTCCTGCCGCAATTGCCGTGCTTAAGGCCGTGCCCGAGTTCACCGTGATCGTCTCGAACAAGGACGAGTATCGGAACTATTTGGCAGAAGCCGACGCCATGTTGATTCGTTCGGGCGTGAAGGCGACCAAGGAAGTTCTCGCGGCCGCTCCCAATCTGCGGGTGATCGGACGCGCTGGGGTGGGCGTGGACAACGTTGACACCGAGGAGGCCACCGCGCGCGGCATCGTGGTGATGAACACGCCCGGCGGCAACGCGGTCGCCGTCGCCGAGCACACCATGGCGTTTATGCTCTGCCTGGCGCGCTCGCTGCATTTGGCCAGCGAGTCGACCAAGGCGGGCAAGTGGGAGAAAAAGAAGTTCCTGGGCAATGAGATCGGCGACAAGACGCTGGGCATCGTGGGTTTGGGCAACATCGGCATGCAGGTGGCCCGCCGCGCGCGGCCTTTCGGCATGACGGTGCTGGCCTATGATCCGTTCGTGTCGAGCGACCTGGCGCAGGACCGCGGCATAAAGATGGTCGAGCTCGACGAGCTCTTTGCCCAGTCCGACTATCTAAGCCTGCACGTGGCGCTCACCGATGAGACACGCAACCTGGTGAACGCCAAGACCATCGCGAAGATGAAAGACGGCGTGCGCATTGTCAACTGCGCTCGCGGCGAGCTGATCGACATCGACGCGCTCGACGCCGCGCTGGAGTCGGGCAAGGTCGCCGGGGCGGCGCTGGACGTTTTTGCCTCGGAACCTCCCGGAGAGCTGCCGCTGTTCCGTCACCCCAACATGATCGCCACTCCGCATATCGGCGGCTCCACCGAAGAAGCGCAGGAGCTGGTCGGCATCCGCATCGCCGAGCAGGTGCGCGACTTCCTGGCCGAAGGCGTGGTCATGAACGCCGTCAACATGCCCTCGGTTTCGGCTGAACAGTATGCGCGGCTGTCGCCCTACCTGAAGCTAGCCGAGCGATTGGGCAAGTTTACGGCGCAGATCGCCGAGGGCCGCCTGGTGCGCGTCAAGCTCACCTATTCCGGCGAATTCGGCGAGACCAACTCGCACCTCATCCGCAACGCGGCGTTGGCCGGCGTCCTCAACCGCTTTTTGGAAGAGAAGGCCAACCTCATCAACGCCGCGCAGGTCGCCAAGGAGCGCGGTTTCGGCGTGGCCGAGACGCGTCGCGGGCGCACGGAGTTCGCCGATTCGGTGAGCGTGATGCTCGAAACAGAGCAGGGCGAGGTGATCGCCGAAGGCGCAGTCTTCCCCGACGGCTCGCCGCGGCTGATCAGCGTGGACGGCATTTATGTCGAGTCGCCGCTGGACGGCCACATGCTGTTCGTGCAAAACGAGGACGTGCCGGGAGTGATCGGCCGATTCGGCTCGATCTTGGGCGACAACGACGTCAACATCGCCGACTTCTCGCTGGGCAGGGGTCCGAAATCGTCGGACGGCCGCCCGGCGCAAGCCGTGGCGGTGGTCCGCGTGGATTCGCCTATTCCGGTGGCGGCCCGGGAGCAGCTTATGGCGCTGCAGGCCGTGCGCATGGCTAGGGTGATTAACTTGGCGTGATCGATGAGCCCGGTTGACGGTCGATATCGCTCGTCTGGACGTACCTCACCAGCGTCCAGTTGTCGGTATGGGCGAGCGGAATGCCGCCGTGTTCTTTGACCAGCCCTTCGAGGGAAGCACAGTCTGCCTCGTCCTCGCAGGGAGTCAGGAGCAGCGTCCGTCCCGATCTCACTAGGTCCGCGCACTCGCCAAGGAACGTGTTGAAATCGCTGAGCTCCCGCGCGATCCGCACGAGGCGGTCGAGTAAGCCTGTCGGCTCTTTGGCTTTGTCCGGGTCCAGTTGATCAGCGTCGCTTTCCTGGGACCAAATTTTTACAGCGTCTTCAACGCCGGCCTGATCGATTTGCTCGGCAAACCGCAGGGCTGCGTCCCGGCCATCAAACAGGGCAAAGAAAGCCTTGGCGGGAAAACTGCCGGATTCCACCCCCGGCTGACTCCGCTCATCCAGCTTCGGGCTGGCGTCGCGCGGATCGGGTTCCGGTTTCTTCTAGGTGATGGGATTCGGCATCGCGGGTTCTCTTTGAGGAGAGGCCAAGCGCGGATGCGTCGTTACACTTTCCGGACAAAAACAAACCCGATCAGAACAAGACCGAAGCCCCGGCCGAGTATTCCATGCGGTGCAGCCGGCCGCTAAGCGGAGGCAAATCGAGAAAATTGGGCTTGCGGGTCACATGGTCGCGCACGTCAAAGCGCAGGCCGAAGAACTTGTGCACCTTGACCTTCACGCCGCCGCCAAAATTCACGCCCGGCGCGTTGGTTCCCGAGGCGTCGGCAAAGATGCCGCCGTTGCCGGGCGAGAAGTTGGTGTAGCCGGCCCCCACCAGAAAGAACGGCCGCAGCGGCGCCGCCCGCGGCGTCAGGTGCGCCACGAAGTTGTAGTAGAACTGGTGGGCGGCAGCTCTGGACTCCTTTTGTCCGCCGACGGAGAGGTCGTAGCGTTCGTGCGCGTAGCTGAGCTCGTGCCCCACTAGCACGCCGCTGTTGAGGGAGAGCCGCGCTCCGGTCCGGAAGCCGTTGTTCAGCCGGACCGGCTGCCGCGCAAAGCCGACATCGCCAAGGTTGGCGCCATCGGTCCAAAGCAAGCCTCCAAAGATGGTCGCCTCCATTTGCTGGGCGGACGACGGGAGGGCGGCAAGCCCGAGCAGGCAGAGAAGTGCAATCGGCGGCCGCATAAACGGGGCGAAACAAGCTAAGGATAGCACGCCCGAGTAAAATCAAAGGATGCTCAGAGCGTTGTCATCAGCGGCCGCGGCAGGGCTCTGGGCGGCCTGCTTCTTTAGCGCGCAGGCGCATCCGATCTTCTCCTCCGGCAGCATCGTCAACGCCGCCGGATTCCAGCCGCCGGAGCTGGCGGGCGGATCGATCGCGCGCGGCTCGATCTTCAGCGTCTTCGGGCAGGCCGTTGGACCTCGCGCAGCCGTTCAGGCCACCCAATTTCCCCTGCCGACGTCATTGGGAGGAGTGACGGTCACGGTCTCACAGCCGGGATTTCCCGACATCCCAGTCATCCCGCTCTACGTCAGCGAGGGGCAGATCAACGCCATCCTGCCTTCCAACGCCCCGCTCGGCGACGCAACGTTGCGGGTTCGCTACGACGACGGCGACGGCAACCCAAGCTCGCTGCCGGTTCCCATTAAGGTTGTTGAGTCCAGCGTCGGCCTGTTCACGTTTAATGCCACGGGGCGCGGGCCGGCGGCGGCGATGAACTTTGTCTCCGAAATCGAGCAGCCGTACAACTCCACCGAGCATCCCGCCCATCCGGGACAGGCCCTCATCCTTTGGGCCACGGGGCTGGGCGGCCTCCCCGGCGGAGCGGTGAACGGAGATCGCCTGCGGCCGCTCGACGCCGGAGCGGTGGCGGACATGCAGGCGTCGGCCGGGCTGGAGGTCTGGTTCGGAGGCGTGCGGGCGGAGCGGGTTTTCTACGCCGGCCGCAGCCCGGAGTTCGCGGCGCTGGACCAGATCGGGGTCGAGATCCCGGCCCAAGCGCCGCTGGGCTGCTACGTGCCGGTCTGGCTCAAGGTGCGCGGAGGACGGGTCAGTAATATCGTGTCGGTCTCCATCGGAGCCGATGACGGGCGCTGCGACGACCCGCTCAACCCGCATCTGGGACCGAGCATCGGAGAGCGCATCGGGACCGCGCTGCTCTCCCGCGTCATTACGAGCGCCGGCGCTGGGAACGACATCCAGGACACCGGCGCCGGCGCTTTCGAGCGGCTGATCCTTCGACGTTGGCACTTCAACCCGGCCTTTTCGCTGCCTCCGTTGGGGACCTGCATGGTCTACACCGAGCGCGACGGGGCGGGAGGCGTGCCGAACCTGGCGCCAGCGGCTCCCCTCGACGCCGGTCAGCTCATCGTGCGCGGACCGCGCGGCTCACGCTTTCTGACCACGCCCCCCGGCGGCAGCGGCCGCTACGGGTCCCTGTTTAGCGATACGGCGGGAACGTACCTGGAGCCCGGCGACTACACGCTGGAGGGGACGGGCGGGCCTGGGGTCGGGGTTGGCGTGGGCGCCTTCTCGGCCGGTGTCCGAATGCCGGCGGCGCCGACGTGGAGCCTGCAGGGCGACGGGTTCAGCGTCAATCGGGCCGCTGGGCTGACGGTCTCCTGGCCGGCGGAGGATGCGACCGAGACCTTTGTCCGCATCCTGCTGATCAGCTCCAACGGCCCAAGCTCGGCGAACAACGTGACGACGACGGTGTTCTGTACGGCGCCGGCCGATGCGGGGGTGTTTACCGTGGGCCCCGACTATCTAGCCAATGCGCCGGCGAGCGTCGGCGCCGGGGTGTCGTCGACAGCCGCGCTGTGGGTTGGCCCGGCGGCTTGGCCGGAGTCCGGCCGCTTCAGCGCGGAGAACTTGGACGCGGGGTTCTTTACGGCGTTTGCGCTGCGCGGCCGGCTGGTAACCGTACGATGACCCCCTGTCTCCGTCGCGCCGCTTCAAGCGACCTATCGGCCTACCCGCACGCCACAATAGACTGAGAGTAGAAGCACCCCATTCCATGAAACGTCGCCGCGATTTTTTCCGTAAGCTGGCCGGCTGGAGCGCCGGCGCCCTTGGAGCTCGAAAGACGCTACGCGCAAAGCGGGCGCCCG